>JAUIHA010000014.1 GCA_030432505.1 bacterium
GGGCATCTTGAGCCTTTTGCATAAAAACATCAAAGTCATTAGCTAGCCCCGTGAGGGGATCGTTACTATGCTCATTTCTTCCACGTAAATCGCATAGGCCAACAAGGGCAAGTTGGCGCATGGAAACCTCAGGAGCAAGTTTATTCGCCAGGCGCTTGTATGCTTTTGCCCCTGCCTGTTCTTTAACAAAAAGACGTGCCTGCATATGGTGCTTAACCAGTTTGCCAACCGCTTTGATAAGCGTTGCGTTGCGGGTAAAGCGTTTCAAAAGTTTTTGTGCAAGGGGAACGCCTGCTTCTGCATGGCCATGGCAATGCAAATTTTCATCGGTATGAGTTGCTTTGCCAAGGTCATGGCAGAGTGAGCCAAGCATAATCATAAATTTTTCTTCTACGGCTGTTTTTGTTTCAGTTTCTTGATATTCATCAAGGGTTGCTGCGGCATCAAGTGCCTGCATAGTGTGTTCAAAGACATCACCTTCTGGGTGGTAGTCTTTGCGTTGTGGAACATCAACTAATGCATGAAGTTCTGGGAAAAGTTCTTTGAGCCGGCCAATGTCTTTGAGCCAACGAAAGCCAAGTGATGGACGGTGTGAATGCAAAAATAGTTTTTTTATTTCCTCATAGATACGTTCGCGTGCAAGAGGTGCGTCTGTATACTCATCATATAAGCTCATGGTTGAGCAGAGATCATTAAGCTGCTTGTCTGGAAACATTTCAAAGCGGCCTATGAATTGCATAACGCGATAAAAACGAAGTGGATCCTCAAGAAAGAGTTGTGTGTCAACGGCACGCAGCTCTTTTTTTTCGAGTGCATCAAGGCCGTTGTAAGGATCGATGATTGTGAGGCCAAGTTTTTGCCACACACTATCACGCTCATCCTGAGGCGCTCCCGCAGGGTGCCTTGAAGGGTCATCCTGTGATGTCATCCCGGACTCCGATCCGGGATCCAAATATAGTTCCATATTCTTACTCAAACTATTTAAATTAATAGCCATAGCATTCATGGTTAAATCACGCCGCTGTGCTGCTTGCTCAATAGTCATGTGTGGATCAATTTCAACTGTAGGCTTGCGTCCTTTGTTGTCTTTGCGAGGAAGTGACCAATCAATGTCGAGATGATAGAGGCGCAGGACCCCGAATTTTTTGCCAAGAAGTTTGACGGGGCCAAATTTTTTAAGTGCTTCTTCAAGCTTTTCGAGCGTGAGGCCATGAACTTCTATATCAAAATCTTTAATTGGTCTGTTAAGGACAAGGTCTCGTACGGTGCCGCCAACAAGATAGCAGGATCCACCACTATTTTTTATTTCATCAACAATTGGTAAGAGTTGTTTGCATATTTCTAAAAAAGCCTTGATACATTTCATTTTATGCTCCGGTTTTGTGGGCGATGTCATGCTGAGCTTGTTTCTCAGCATCCAAATGTTCTCTCCTTATTTATGAATTAAGGAATTATATTTGGACCCTGAAAAGCAAGTTCAGGGTGACAACTCGGATAGGTTCAGCAAATATTATTCTTCATTTTAAAATTATACAAAGTACAATAGCTACATACTATTTTTTTATAAATTGAGTTAAGATTCAGGTAGTATTAATTCAAGCAGTAGATATTTTAGATAGTTTTATAAGATGATTTACATTTGGATCCCGGATTGGGGTCCGGGATGACACCCATAAAATTGAGAAGATAGATGAAGCGCAGTACCTTTTTTGTAGCAAAACTTGTATTCTTTTTTTCCTATTTCTTCTTTACGGCATTTTCATATATGAGTGCCCATGGTTTTTTCATGGGGACATATCTGACGCTTCTATTCTGGAGTTTTTATATTTTGTGTGTGCCAGCAGCGCATGGCCAGCTTACCTTTGGGTATCCAATACGCATGTTGCAGGCTCGACGTTTTTACACAGAGCCGTTGATGTGGATTGCAGCACTTGGGCTCAATATTTTTACTATTTTTGCTTGCCCATCAATGTATCCAAAAAGTATTACTACACATTTGTTGTATCATATTTTAACAGTGCCAAATCCGTATTGGATTATTCCGGTAGTTTCTGCCTTTGGAACATTTTATAATCTTGTTTTTAAGCAGGATTATTTTAACCAGCATGAAACATCACACATTACGATTCGTAGTATTTTGATCATTATGGGTATTATCAACCTCATTTACTTTTCGCATAAAGAAGCAATTCTTATGCTTAATGCTACGCTATAATACTTCTTTTTTCGGTAGCTAAAATTATAAAAATATTTTATAAACTAACATACGATTAATGTTGTTTACGATTATTCATATTAGGATTGTCTATGCTTCAACTTCCTCTTTCAGGTATTAAAAAAATTGAAGAGATTGTTCGTACAAGTGATGACTACGTTTCACTTTCTCAAGGTTCACTTAAAACTGGTGGTATTCCACAAGACATCAAAAATTATGTACAAAAACTTTTAGAGACAGATATTACCGATTATTACGGTAGCTCATGGGGTTTGTATGAACTTCGTGAAACGCTTGCATCCGAATTGTCCAAAAAGTATGACGCAAATCTTTCTATTGATAACATTTTGCCAACACATGGTTGTGCAGGAGCATTAACGCTTTTGTTTCAAACCCTTCTTGAAGCGGGTGATGAAGTAGTGATTCCTGAGCCTGCGTATCCAGCGTATAGCATTTTAGCGCAGACAGCTCGAGCGAATGTACGTTATGTTTCATGTGTAAACGAAGATTCATTTTCACTTGATGTTGAAAAAATTAAACAAGCAACAACGGCTAAAACAAAAATTATTGTTTTCTCTCATCCATCAAATCCACTTGGTATGATTGCGCCAAAAGAAACGTTGCTTGAAATAATTCGTTGGGCAGATTCAAAAGGGATTTACGTCATTATTGATGAGGCATACCGCGAATATGTGTATGAAGGTACCTGCGTTTCAGGCATTGAACTTTTAAAAGAATCTGAATTTGTAGTTAGTACAAATACTTTTTCTAAAAATATGGCAATGAGTGGGTGGCGTGTAGGTTACGTTGCAGCATCATCAAAACTAATTCCTGCGCTTGCTGGTTTACAAGATGCTTTGGTGAATTGTTTGAATAACGTTGCGCAGCATGCTGCTGCGTATGCAACCAAGCATCCAGAATTTTCAAAAATGTTTCACGAAAAAGTGAAAGCAGGGCGCGACTATGTGTGTGAAAATTTACAACCGCTTGTAAAAAAAGAGATCGTTTCATTTGAAAAGCCGCATGGTGGTTTTTTCTTATGCATGAAAACACAACATGCTGATGCTACTGAATTGTGCTGGAAATTGTTGCAAGAAGCAAAAGTTGGCTTGATTCCAGGCATTTCATTTGGGCCAAGCGGGGCGCCGTTTATGCGTTTGTGCTTTGCTCGTGAGCGTGAGGTGTTGCAAGAGGGTGTTGGTAGGATTCTTCGTTATTTTGAATAAATGAATGCTTCGACAAGCTCAGCATGAGTGCAGCTTTTAGCCCTGAGTTAATCGAAGGGTCAGCATGAGTGTTAAGTTATAAATGGCTTGAGTATTAGATAATGTTAAGTGGTATACGGTTATAGACAGATGTCACCCTGAACTTGATTCAGGGTCCAACTATTATTCCTTTTAGTTAAAATAATAAAGAAAAATAAGTTGAGGCTGTAAGAAATAAATTTTATTAAGACATAAAAATTTTTAAGGAAGTACATTTGGATCCTGAATCAAGTTCAGGATGACATCACTTAGTATCGTTATCCGTATGACATCACTTAGTATGGTTACCCGTTTGTTTTATTAAGATTTATAATTTTTAATACGTAGAGGACGAGTTAGAGTGTGCTTTTCCTGTCTGTCCGTCGTAACAACGAAGGGGTAGTCGGGAGGTGTAAGTTTTAATGAGCCTCGAAGAGTTGAGTAAATAGGATAAGATTTATGTATAAACAGCGAGAGCATATTCATTTTATGGGAATTGGTGGCATTGGCATGAGCGGCATTGCAGAAATACTGCGCTTGCAAGGTTATCCTGTTTCGGGGTGTGATGTTGTGACTAAAGGGAAAACAATAGAACATCTGCAAGAAATAGGATGCCAGATTTCTGCATGCCACGATGCACTTCATATTAAACAAGCTGATGTGTTGGTGTATTCATCAGCCGTTAGCCAGCAAGATCCTGAAATTTTGGCGGCTCTTGAAAAAGGTATTCCCGTAATTCCTCGAGCAATTATGCTTGCTGAATTGATGCGAACAAAATATAGCATTGCGGTATCCGGTTCACACGGAAAGACAACAACCACATCGTTAATTTCACACATTTTGATTGAAGCGCAAAAAAATCCAACTGTTGTTATTGGTGGTGTATTAAAAAATATTCAAGCGCATGCACAGCTTGGTGAAGGTGACTTGCTGATTGCTGAAGCTGATGAAAGTGACCGTTCGCTTTTGTATCTGAACCCTTCAGTTGCAGTAGTAACCAATATTGATGCCGAGCACTTGGATACGTATAAAGACATTGATGATGTCAAACAAACCTTTCAAAACTTTTTGGCGCGCTTACCATTTTATGGAAAGGCATTTTTATGTGTTGATGATGAACATATTCGCTCAATTTTGCCGTTGCCACATGTGAGCACCATTTTGTATGGTTTGAGTACTAAGGCTGATGTGATGGGGAAAATTATTGAATTGAATGCTCGTCAGTCAGTGTTTGATGTGTACAGCAACTTGGCGCAAGATGGTTTTAAAGGTAAAGAAAAGAAAAAGCTTGGGCGTATTACGCTCAACATGCCGGGTGAACATAATGTTCTTAATGCCCTTGCTGCATTATCAATGTGTCTAGAATTTGATGTTTCATTTGAAACCATTGCTCATGCGCTTGAAAATTTTCATGGTGTTGAAAGACGTTTTGAACTTAAAGGTGCCTATAAAGGTACTGAGATTTTTGACGACTATGGACATCATCCAACAGAAATACGTCATACTCTTGCTGTAGCACAAAAGCGCAAGCAAAATAAAATGCATGTTATTTTTCAACCGCATCGTTATACGCGCACCGAGCGTTTGTGGGATGATTTTGTTGACGTGTTTACTTGTGGTAAAAACAAGTATCAGATTGATGAATTGTATATTACTGACATTTATCCAGCGAGTGAACATCCTATTCCAAATATTACAAGTCAAAATTTAGTTGAAGCAATTAAAATTAAAAATCCTACAGTCAATGTACATTATCTTAAAACGTATGATGATTTGATTTCTGCATTGCCTGAAAAATTAACCGATGGCGATTTGTTGATTACGATTGGTGCAGGCAAGGCAAATTGCGTCGGAGACGCGCTTCTTGCAATGGCACACAATTGACAAATCAGTTTTTTTTGGTAAGAATTTAAACCTAATGTCGAAGTATTATTTTATTATATCCTTTACGGGAAAGGAAGGAGCTTCATGACCAGTTCTAAACGCATCATGTTGTTGTCTCTTGCTGCGCTCGGGTTTGTATGCTCAGGTCCAGTGATGGCAAAAACAAAATATAAAAATAAAAAATTGGACAAGCGTCCTATCACTATCAAGCGTGGTGATTCTGCGCTTACCGTTGGTGGTAAGACTAGGATTGAGCATTACTTCAAAAAACATGTTGCAATGCTGAACAATAGCCTTCCTGATCAAGCTGAATATTTCAAACATTATGTTGATGTTCTTTTTGATTATAATGTAGGTCAAAAAAAATATGGTCACAAAGCGGTACAAGCATTTGTTGATTTGCGTCACAAAGGTGTTTGGGGACTTGGTTCAACATTTGCTGATTCAGATGCTTCACTTCCTACAAACGTTCAAATTAGTGACTCTGTGCTTAAAGATCACTCACACCAAAATGGTAAGCCACTTGTATGGGTGAAAGATGCTTGGCTTCAGTTCAGTTTTAACGCTGCATTAAACCAGTATAAAAAACATAATGTTCACTATATTAAGTTTGGTTGGTTCCCATTTGAACTTGGTCGTGGAATTTCTCTTGGTGCAGTATATGGCTTGAATCGTGAAGGTCTTGGTCTTTACAGTTACCCAGAAGATAAATCAACTCCAGGTATCAACATTAGTGGTGAAATCATCAAGAAAAGATTGTCTTATGATCTTTACTACTCAAAATTCGAAGAGCGTGACAAGAGTTTACGTTATACATTGAATACTGTTAAAGAGCAACATCTTGGCAGAAAAGCAAACCCATGGAGAGGTGTTGGTAAAGATGACGAAGTATTTGCTGCTCGCTTGAAGTGGAAAGCACTTAAAGACAGCAAATTTGGTACGCTTGATCTTGAACCATACGTTTTCTACAACGAAGCTTCAGATCAAACAACTGAGGTCATTGCTGATACAAAAACTGAGCTTGGTTCATTAGGTCTTGCATTTGAACATAAGTACAAGCACTTTGAAATTGGTGGTGAAATTGCAACCAACTTTGGTGATGAAATTTTACAAGCGATTGATCGTAACCATGTTACACTTGAGCGTGATCCAAACGGACAACTTGTTGAAGTATTTTCACATATCTATGATGAAAATAGACTAGATGCTAATGGTAAACCTTCACGTGCACTTGTAACACAGGATAACCAGCCAGCAGCGCTTAAAGAAAAAGATCAGGCTTTACATCTTATGACTCTTCACAATGCTGATCCTAATGATGCTTTATTCGCTACACATAACATTAAAGTTAAAAACAGATTCAGAGATTCATACAAAAACAGACTTCGTGGTTGGATGGCTGTAGTTGATATGGCATATACTTCAGAAGACTATGGTTTTTCTGTTGCAACTGGTTATGGTTATGCGTCTGGTGATACAAATCCACACGTTGAAGAGAAAAACAAAACCTATGAAGGTTTCATTGGTCTTCATGAGTTATACACAGGTAAACGCATCAAGAGTGTTTTCTTTGATGACAGACTCTTGAAGATTCCTTCATCTCTTGGACCAAGTGATGATGTTGTAACTCAAGAACTTGCATTTACAAACATGCACCAACTTGGTTTTAGTGCAACATGGCAGCCTAACTGCTTCAAGAAGAAGAAGTTTAGAGTTAATCCAAACATGCTTCTTTTCTGGAAAGCTAAAAAATCATTCAAGTGGGAGCTTGATCAAGCAAATAACATAGATAGACGTTCTGACGAACTAGCTCGTCGTTACGTAGGTACAGAGCTTAACTTGATGGCAGATTTTCAACCGATTAAAGACTTAACCGTATATGGTTACTTTGCGGCATTTATTCCAGGTAGCTTCTATGACGACATTAAAGGAACTCCACTTTCAAAAGATTTCTTTAAAGTTGTACAGACTAAAGCTCCTGAAACAGACTTAGAGAAGCAAGACTTTAGAATTGGTGATGATAATGCATACCACATGAACATTGGTATGACATACAAATTCTAAAATTGTTCTTAGAAACAATAAAAAAGACGCTCGTTTTCGCGAGCGTCTTTTTTATTGTTTGGCGTAAACCACTGAAATTGTTGTTAGGTACTTTCTTAAAATTATTGATGGGGCTACTAGTCGTAAAGACTATAATCTAAATCAGGATCATCATCAGAATGATCTGAGTCAGGATCGTCATCATCAGAATGATCTGGGGGTGCTATTGTAGTATAACCATCACCACCAAATTTAGTCCAACGTTTATCGTTGCTATCGTCACTAGGAGGCTTGCGAAAGTGAATCAAAGATCCTCCACTAGCAGTTGAAATTGTATCAAAAGGGGTTTCTCCGAGTGATTGTATGTTCTTTGAACCGTCTTTCTGTATAGATATAACTGTTACATGTTTTATATTTCCTTTAATTATTAATTTATCCGTATTAATATCAGCCATTGCTACCCATGTTTTGTTTCCAATCAAAATAAGAAGATTTTTGCCATCTTGTAGGTTTACCTCAAAGGTTCCGTCAGCAAAGTTTTTGCGAGGGAGTGGAGCGGGAAGAGGTATCCCTGATCTTATCATATCACTATAGGTAGTATTATTAGGGATGCTATGCACTTTAATGCGATGGGGAGACTGATTATCTATCGTAATCTTATAGGCGTGTATGCATTGAGTTCCGAGTAACCCTAGGGTTACCAGGAGTGTGAACTGTAATTTTTTATTTATCATATTTTGTCCCTTTCTGAAGATAAGTGTTATCACTTCAGCTTAGAAGTCTTTTGTCTGCTATTTCTAATTGTAAATTATTTTAATTCAGAAAGGCAAGGGATCGTTGATTTTAAAGGGTTTTCTCTATTGCAAGAACTGGCATTCACGAATATGCACCAACTTGGTTTTAGCGCTACATGGAAGCCTAACTGCTTTAAAAAGAAGAATGTCAAAATTAATCCAAACATGCTCCTTTATTGGAAAGCTAAAAAATCATTCAAATGGGATCTTGATGCTGACAAGCGTTCTGATGAACTTGCGCGTCGCTATGTAGGTGTAGAGTTTAACTTGATGGCTGATTTCCAAACGCTTAAAGGCTTGCCCGTGTATGGTTACTTTGCGGCATTTATTCCAGGAAGTTTCTATGACGATATTAAAGGGATCAAGCTTTCAAAAGATTTCTTTAAAGTTGTACAAGCAAAAGCTCCAGAAACAGACTTAGAGAAGCAAGACTTTAGATTGGGTGATGATAACGCATACCACATGAACATTGGTATGACCTATAAATTCTAAAATGAATTAACATCGAAATTAAAAAGGATACTTAATTATGAGTATCCTTTTTAATTTCAAAAATAATAGTGTTATGTTGATCCCGGTAAGGTCTAACATAACAAGATTCAGTAACTTTTATACAAAAATCTTTAGAGCTTATTCTAAGTTCTTGCTTGTCTGATATATGTGCTACTATTCTTCCTTGTACGTAATGGATGCCGGGCTTCCCTTTTATTTGATATGAAATAGGATATGTCTTTGAATCTGAAGCATCAATTGTTACAGCATATTCTGCTTGTAAAAATCCTATAAAAAAAGTGTAAATAGTAATTATAAGAGTTAACTTTAATTTTTTACTTATCACAATCCCTCTCCTTCAGTCTTAATAATAAAAGGTTTATTTGTATTGAATAATAATATTTTAATAAATAAAAAAGCAATATATTATATTGCAAATAAATAGAATATTATAATTAAAAGCAGAATTATATTAGATTTTTAGGTTTCTGTCCCCAGGTTTGACCCAGGGACAGGAAAAATAGAAATTCTTAGATGAGAGAGTCATTTTCTTAAGAGATAGATAGAGGAAAGTTATCCTAAGTGATTTGTAACGTGCGCTTTAAGAGCATCTTTATTCATTGACCCTGTTTCTTTTGCCACAACGTTTCCATCTTTAATGAAAACAAATGTTGGAATGGATGAAACACTGTGTTGTACCGCAAGATCTCGATCTTCATCGATATTAATTTTTACAAATTTGTATTTGTCTGCGTATTCGTTTGAGAGTTCATCAAATACTGGCCCCATTTGTTTACAAGGTCCACACCATGGAGCAAAAAAATCGATGACCACAGGAAGACTAGACTTTGTTACTTCTTCTTCAAAATTCTGACTTGTTACAACAATTGCCATGAGAATTTCCTTTTTTAAAATTAGGGGGTTACTCGTTATTTTTCTGCGAAGATTAATGGTAACAAGGTGACAAAGTTTGTCTAGAAGTTGCAAGGCTACTGAATATTTTTAATATGCTCGAGGAATTTGAGTTTTTTTCTTTCAGTGAGCGGTGCTTGCTCAATGTGGATCCAATTTGATTTTGGATGAATAGGTTCGGCGGTGCGTGAAAAACGGTTGAGCCAGATGCCATCACCATGGTTGTATACAAAGTCAAACCATTTGAAGTTTTTTTCGTTAGAAACTTTTGAGAGTAAAAGCACTCCGGAGTGATATGTTTGGATGTTGTTTTTTGCAAACCATGGTTTAAATGCCTGATACTCCATATTAAAGGTGAAAAGATGCAGGGGTTTTTCTTGCGAGCTGAGCCCCGCGAAAAATCCTTTGTAAAACCAGTTCACTAAAATGTTTGGCGTATAACAAACAATTTCTCCTTGAGGCAGAATAGCATTGCAGCGTGTTTTGATAATGTTGCCTATTTTCTGTGCTTCAGTTTCAAGATACTCAAAATAGCGGCCTGCTTTTTGATGCTTCATAAGATGAGCAACGCTTTGATGTATTGATGAAGTATTAAATGACAGGTTTTCCTTTCTCAAAAATGCATCAAGTGTTGCTTTGTCAAAGCCCATACATGTTGAAAAGGTTCCAGTTGTCTTACGACAATACATTTCTAAGTCGATGACGATTCCTGCAAGGGGAATGCCATGAGAAACATCATCGTTTTGCCAAACCTGTACAAACTTTTCAAGCGGTGTGATGATCTCATTTCTCCAATAGCTTTCACTTAAAGGAGCAGGAACGTCTTTATAGATATTTCCGTATGCATCAACTGCATGATGCTTGGGAAGGTTTGGCTCATATAGGTTGTCCGCGATTTCAAATCCAACGAGAATTCGTGGAGCTTGGCGGCTATGCCTGTCTGCATACCTTTTAAGATGCTTCGTAAATCGTCCAAGTGATCGTAAAAACTTTTTCTCTTTATCTTTATGTTTTGCAATTGGACTGTAATAGACGTTTGGCACCATACTGATCCAAAGTGAATCAAGACCTGAGTCATAAATATATTTAATAAGTTTTTCTTGGCGTGTCAGGCGGTCAGTTTTGTCTTTTACTATTTTTTCAGGTGTTAACTTACTGCTGCTGTAGTCAACTTCTTCAAAGATATTGATTTCCATCCAAGCATTTTTTTTGAGTGGATTAGTGCGTGTTTTTTCTATAGTGTGACCAAAGGTTTTGATAATATTTTGCGGTGATGTTGTTGTTAAAAGACTTTTATTTTTGTGAATGGAGAAAGCCAGTTCAGTCATTGTTTGCTGAATGCCTTTGAGTAGATCTTTACGAATCTTAAAGCTTGTAGGACAAAATCGAAAACTTTCTTCGATTCCAGAAAAATTAAGCATTGTCGTACTGCTTAAGAAGATATGATTGTTGTGTATTGGGTTGAGCCAGTAGATACCAAATGGGAAAGTTTGTTTTGCTTTTTGCATAAAACTATGCGTGTTTTTATTGCTTGGCAATGGCTGAATAAATTCGTTTTTTTCTAAAATGGTCTTTATTCGTTGAGAAAAAAATGTTGGTGCTTTGCGTGGGAGCTTGAGTGACGTATGATAGCTTACACGCGCTTCGAGCGGCATTGTTAAAAATTTATTGAAGGCGAAAAAGACATCACTAAATGTCGTATTGGTAAGCTGATTGTTAATAAGTAGCCGTGGAGCAAGCGGTGTCTGCATGCCAAGTTTACTAAAAAATGGTGCGAAGTTACGCACAACGTTGACGGCTTCGGGTTCAAGTTTGAGCATAGGAAAGAATAAACCAACAAGCTTATCCTTTTGTTTACTGTAGTGCCCGTAGAGCTTTAATATTTTTTTACTGAGCTGAGAAAATTTATTTGCTCCTTTTAAGAATTCAATACCGCATAAAAAGAATAGTGCGTCATATTTTGATAATGTTGCAATGAGGTCTGGGGTATCCATAAGCTCATGCATTGACACATAACGAGTTTGGAATCCAGCAGTATTTGCGAGATTAATGAATGGTTGATAAACAACTTCTTCTCGCTTTGTGGTATCCAGAAGAGCGAGTGTTG
>JAUIHA010000163.1 GCA_030432505.1 bacterium
TATTATCACCAATAACACATCGGTCTAACACTTTTACGCCAGCATGAAGCAATACATTTTTACCGATGACACAGTTTTTTCCCACATAAACATGCGGTTTTAGAACACTTCCTTCACCAATTTTTGCACTTGGATCAACATGTGCAGATGGTGAAATAGCTTGTTCATATGCAGCGTCAATATAATCAACGATTTTTTGAAATGCACCTAATGGATCTTCAACCAAAAAATATGGCTTGCCTTCAACAACAGGCTTTGCTGCTAAAATTAAACCTGCAGAAGATTTTTTAATTTTTTCTTGCGACACGGCATCAAATACTGATTTATCACCGCGGTCAATGATAATAGCCAAGTCACCGGATTGTGCTTTTTCTAAAGAATCAAAACGCTTGATGACAATAGCGTCATCAAGCGTGCATTGTCCACCATGAAGGACTTCTTTAAGTTTGCCTATGGAGAGATTCAATTCCATTAAGCCGCCTTAATTTGCTTCTTTTTAGTAGAAACTTTTTTTGAAGAAGCTTTTGCTGATTTATCGAATTCTTGATCGATAATCTTCAAAAGTTCATTTGTTTTATCAATTGCGTTTGCAACACATAAAACACCTGGAGTATTTTTATCAATCATGATACCCCATTTTTTATCTTCAAAAACTTTTTTAGTAAGAGCAAGTTGCTTATCTCTTAGTTGAATTTGTTTTCTTTGAATTTCTGCACGAAGGGATTCTTGCTTGTCTGCAACGTTGCGCTCAAAGTTCTTTTTAAGCTTTGCAAGTTTATCTTTTTTGCTTTGAAGAACGTCTGCACTCCAAACTTTTTCTTTTTGTTTGATTTCATCAGTTAAAGCAGTTACTTCGTCTTGTGATTTTTTGTAGAAATCTTGGAATACTTCAACTTTCTTTTGAATTTCATTGGTAATCTTTTGTCCCTCTTTGGACTTTTGCATAAGTTGTACGCTATCAACTGACACCAAGTTGAGGGTGTTTGAATCCGCATTTACGTGAGCTACGCTGAAACTAAAAGCCGCTGCTGCAATACCGAGTAACATCTTTTTCACAGTTATCTCCTACCAATAAAAATAAATAACATTATACAATTACCTGTATCTTGGAAATGCTAACTTTTTTAGGAAATAACGTCAACTACCCCACTTCACAAACAAGTTAATGCATTAGAGTTTAGGCTTCATGCTACCTTCTAGTGAAGCTTCATCAACAGCTCTCAAAAACCTCTTAACAACCTCTTCCACAAAATCATCGTAGACTTTTTTATGGTCATCAGTCAAAGAAAAATAGCACATACCACGAGTCTTATAACCCGGCGCCTTTTGATATGCAACAACTATTTTCGGGAAAACCTGTTGCCAAAAAAAGTCACTTTTTGTTTCGATAGAATATCGAGACAAACATAAGTAATAATTTGCTTGAGCAGTAAGTGATAGATCTCTCAAAAAAGAATCTACTTCTGCTTTGAGCTCATCAGCTGTCTTTTTCCAAAGACCAGCCGTGACCACATCATACTCGTTGATAAAGCCAAAATTAAAATCACCATATAATGTACAATGCCACCTTTTAGCAGCCTTTTCTTGTACAAGGACTGCTTTGAGAAAAAAGTCTTTTTTATTAAAAATGTAACCAACATCATTATTGCTATAGACATTACAATTGATAAACAAACCAAACATTAAAGTGATGGTTAAAAATATGGTCTTCATCCTTCAAAATCTCGATCGCAAAAATTATCCCAAATCTTTAAATGAACTTTTAGGTTGAACTTTTTTAGCACGCACTATAAGTTCAAAATTTGTATAAAATTTTGTCATAAAATTTATCATAGTAGGATAAAAAGTCGTATCTGAATTGCAAGTTGGACATTCAAACCGTGGAGAAAAACGCATTATCGCTAATTTCTTGGCAAGCACCTCAAGCACTACTGGTAAAAGTGATGTAAAGCAATAGTCTATCATCCCATCTTGAGAAATTTCGCGCCCTTGACTATATGAACTGACTTTTTCCCATGCATGCATTTCAGATAATATTTGAGTATATACCTCGTTTATTCTCGCTTTCCTAGTACAAAACTCATAGCCTTCTAAATGAACCGTTAGCTTATGAGCAATAACACTCTTCAA
>JAUIHA010000164.1 GCA_030432505.1 bacterium
GCCCCACTGTTTCATGTCATCTTTAATTTCACTGTATGAATCGATAACAGATATGCTTTGTGCTACCTTTGCAGTAAAAAAATCACAACTTGTGAATGTTGCTACAGTAACAATTACTGAAATAACCCTCAGAAATAATATCTTCTTATGCACTCTACTCATTTCTCTCCCTTCACTCTCAAGCTAACTTTATTGAGAAAATAGTTTCTTCAAAGAATCAAAATCAACGTTTGGTGAAATCACAAAATAAAACGTTAAAATCACTCAAGCAACTTTGTATGACAGGCATACATAAACATGCTAGCCTAACTGCATGAAAAAACCACTCATGATATTTTTTATTACCTTCACTTTATCTGGGGGACTGTGCATGGCAATATCACTCAACCACTGTTATGTTGTACTTGGAGAAAAGCTTTTTAATGCTCTTGCACAGTCAGATTTTCTACGCAACGAATTTGGCAACTGCGAAATCAAAACGAATACAACCAATCTTGGTTCATGGACAGGCATGTACCTTCGCGGAGAAACAACCTATCTTGAGCTTTTTGGTTCACTACCTCCACAAAAGGTTGGCAGCATTGGCATTGCCTATGGGGTTGATCAACAAGGAAGTCTTAAAAACTTCCAAAACAAGCTTTCTAGCGATTTTGAACTGACATATGGCAGCTTCAAAAAAGCTGAACACAAAAACAACTTATTTGATTACCTCCAATTTTCAGATGGCGGCATCACCACTAAGCTTGAAACATGGATCATGGAATACTTACCAGATGGCATAAAAGAGCACGAAGCAAGTAATCCTACAAACTTTGCAGCACATGATGTCTCACGCAAGCGGTACAATCACCATGCTGTTGACCGCACCAAACTTTTTAAGGATATCGTTGAACTACGACTCGCTCTTAATAACAACGAATTTGCCAGGATCAGCAACGAACTCAGCCACCTTGGATGCTCGCACGAAGGTAACGAAAAGAAAAAACGCTATGTCGGCAAAGACATAACGTTTAACCTTATCCATAGCACCAAAGCGCCACGCATAGAAATTGTGTGCGAACTTTTCAGAGCAGTAGAAAAAGCACAAACCTATTCATATGATCATGCAACCATCACTCTTGAAGGCACACAAGCAATAATCTCTCTACCTGTTCCTAGCGAACAAGCATAAATGCTTCAAGGGCAATTAGAATGATAATCACAATGGTCAAAAGCTCTTCATGAATAGTATCTAAACGATCTTGATACACCGTGTACAAGTCTTTAAAGATATTGAGCTTACGGTTAATTGAATCTCGCCACTGTGCAAGTAAGAATTTCTCAACAAGCATAGAGTACAACTTTGAATAATAGGCATCACCAGCAAGGTTGATGCTATTTTCAAGCCGTTCAGTAATCACCGAAATATCAACACGTAGCTTTGCAAGCCGAGAAACTGGTAGATCCAAGCGTTCACTGATCAACGGAATATAAGCACGAAGTGGTACCTTATATGATTTTTGCGCATAGAAATAACTAAGTTTATCATCAAGCATACGGTCAAAATACTGTAGCTGCAGTTTCTCTAGATTCGCAGATTCAAAAAATTCGAGTGGCTCAAAATACTCGTCATCATAAATAAAAGCTGACTCACTATCAATGATAATTAAATCCTGTCCATAATAACCGGTTGTAGATTCAAGAATAGCGTCCATCTGATAGTCCGATAAGACCTGGGTCTCTAAACGTAAAAGAGAGGCAATTTTGACACCATACTGTTCTTTAAAATCTTCTGGGCTCACTTTCCCTTCAAGTGGATTAATTTGCACCGCAAAATATTCATTACTCATATTGCAAAAATGAGGTTTAGAAATTGCCGGTTTAATGGATTTAAATAATTCTTGTGCCTCATGTAATGCTTTTTTATCAAGATGTTTTTTATTTTCAATGAGCTTTACCTTGAGATCATCAATCGAAATTTCGAATGGAATACGATAGCAAAGCGATAATGCTCCAAAGTGATATATTTTACTAAAAACACATGAAGCGTCTTTAACCGGAACATCAAGACGATGCTCATCGCCCATACGCACTGAAAGAGGCATATGGTAATTTTTAAAGAAAGGAGATAGGTGGGCATCTGCTATAG
>JAUIHA010000015.1 GCA_030432505.1 bacterium
TTGCTTTAGAAAAATCACTTTTTGAGAAAGCGCCAGAATTTCATCACGTTTTATAAACTCAACCTGATGAATTTCTACTGTGCTTTTTTTTATTTTTTCAAATAAGTCTATGACAAATGCATGAGTATCAACTATAATTTCCTGATTTTTTGCTTCTCTTGTTATACCAGCAAAATCATTTTTTTCTGCAAATTTTTTATAGGTGATTTTTCTCAAATTATTCGCCAGCTCTTTATTTGCATTATTTTCTTTAATCGGACTAATGCCAGTAAGATTGCTTGAAATTGTATGCGGCGGAAAGCTTCGAGCATAAATGCTCACCTGGTACCCACGTTGCTCTAGTTCATAAGCCAAAGCAAGACCAATAACTCCTGCTCCAAGCACCGCAACTTTTTTATCACCGCTAGACTCATGCTCCATGATATCACATGCTCGCAGCGCACTTCCCCATGAAAATAAAACCCCTGCCCCACCGTAACCATAACTATGTATAATAAGTTTATCGGCCATTTTTTCACATTCAAGTCTGATTCCAGAATCGCGATATGGCTGTAAACATGCAATTTCTTTAACTTCTGATTTTTGCGCATACAAACTAACAAATAAACACAGTAATACCGGCATAAACATCTTCTTCATTTCTAACTCCTCTTATTATTCTACCTGATGGCAAACTCGATAATTCAAAACATACAAACATTAAGATAAAGGCGGTAAGTCAACAGTCGTCATCCTGAATTTGATTCCTCCTATGCTCAGGTAGCTTCGAAGGACAGGTCAGAATCCAAATATTTTCCCTTAAGGAATTATTGATTTGGACCCCGGATCGAAGTCCGGGGTGACATCTCTACTATATGTAACCTCTATCACAATAAACCATATACTATTATCGAACTGGCATCTACCTAGCCACCTCCCTGTAAATAGCTTGATACTTCTTCACAACAGAATCAATAGAATACGATGATACAAGCATTTTATTGTTGTTTGCCATCTGTTTTCGCACATCATCATTATTTTGATACATCTGCACTAAGTAACGTGCAAAAGCATCCGTATCATTAGTAGGAACGATAAATCCATGACGTCCATGATCAAGCACATCATGACGAGGCGTTTTATTGGTTGTGATAATTGGCACCCCAAAAGCAAGCCCCTCGAGCAATGCGATTGAAAGACCCTCACTTTGAGAAGAAAACGCTAAACAATCAAACAGCTGATAAAATCTATACGCATCGGTACGAAAACCTAAGAAAATAACGTTGTGTTCTATGCCTAACTGTTTTACTAAATCCTTAAGCTGTTGCATTTGGCTACCATCACCTATCAAACACAGCTTGATACTATTTTGTTGGTCCTTAACTTGATCAACAAATTTTTTGAATGCATGAATCAATACATCGTATGATTTAATAGGCTCAAGCCTACCAATTGCACCAATAATAAAATCATCTTCACTCAAACCACAATCTGCACGCGTAAGCGGCTGCGCAGTTACACGAGCACGCAGTGCATCAACATCAATGCCATTATTAATAACGGTAAGACTATCAGATAGCCCTATTGAGTTCTGGTACACATCACGCACCGAAGATGACACCGCAATAATTTTTTTTGAAAGAAATCTGGTTTTAGATTCAAACCAATTCCTCAAAGCACCTTCATCTTTTACATTACCATGTAAATCAGACACCACAGGAATGTTGAGATGTTTTCCTAATAGACGCCCAAGAATATTTGATGACCACAAAGCAGTGTGAATAACATCAGGCTGCAGCGCCTGTATGACCTTTTTCAAACGAAGAAAGGCAACAGGATCATAATAGCTCACAAGCCCAGTGACATGAAATGTTTTAATGCCTAAGTTTTCAATTTTTTCAATATTAGGACCTTGATGAAAATAGGCAACATGATGTTGGTATTCTTTATTTTGAGATTGCTTGGTAAGAAAATTGACCAGCGCTGATTCTGCACCGCCAATTTTAAGACTTGTGATGAGGTGAAAAATCTTCATTACTTTGGCACCTTATTATCTAAGGAAAAATATTTGGATCCTGACCTGTCCTTCGAAGCTACCTGAGCATAGGAGGAATCAAGTTCAGGATGACATCCGTCACTCAACACTAAATAACGCTCACCCTGAGGTGCGAGGAACGAGCCTCGAAGGGTTCAACGTAGAAAGGGCTGAGAAATTTTCTCAGCCCTTTAATTTTTTATTCGGTACCTTCAGATCCTGCATCTACATCTTTATCAAAGAATGTTTGCAGTTTTTTGCTTCGTGAAGGATGACGCAATTTACGGAGTGCTTTCACCTCAATTTGTCGAATACGCTCACGTGTTACAGAGAAGTCTTTACCAACTTCTTCAAGCGTATGCTCAGAGGCTACATCAATACCAAAACGCATCTTGAGAACTTTTTCTTCTCGAGGCGTTAGTGATTTGAGAATTTCACGCACTTTTTCTTTAAGATCATCATTCACTACCGCATCAACTGGTGTATATTCATTCTCGTCTTCAATGAAGTCTTTCAAGTACGTATCATCACTATCCCCAACAGGAGTTTCAAGAGAAACAGGCTCTTTTGAAATCTTGATGATGTTCTTAATTTTCTTTTCATCAAGGTTAAGCTCTTTTGCTAGCTCAGCAAATGTTGGCTCACGACCTTCTTCCTGCACATAGGAACGAGTAATTTTATTAATTTTACTCAGTGTTTCAACCATGTGAACCGGAACACGAATAGTTCGTGATTGGTCAGCAATCGCACGCGTGATAGCCTGACGAATCCACCAGGTAGCATACGTAGAAAATTTGAATCCACGTTCAAACTCAAACTTCTCTACCGCTTTGAGAAGACCAATGTTTCCTTCTTGAATTAAATCAAGGAAGTGAAGCCCTCTATTGATGTACTTCTTCGCAATGTTTACTACAAGACGAAGGTTGGCACGTGCAAGATCGTCTTTTGCAATTTTATCTTGGTTTTGTGCTATTAAGAATTGCTTGTAAAGCTTTTTGATCTTGTCTTTTCCAAGTCCCGCTTCAGCTTCACATTTCTTAATCACCTTGTTCGCTGAACGAACAATGTTTTCAAGTTCTTCTATTTGTTGAAGATCAGCTTCTTTTTTATCGCTTAAGCCTTTATAGAATTTAAGCTTTTCTTCAGTTGATTTGAGCTCATGAAGCTTTTCTTGAATTTTGCCGGCAATTTTATCAATCTTCTTACCAAATTTTCTGATTTGCTTGTTCGAAAATTTGATCTCTTTGATTGTTGTAACAACCTTTTTCTTGTTTTCTTCAACTTCAGCAAGCATCTGCTTCTTCTGCTTCTCATCTTCAAGCTTGCCTCGATAAGACTTATAAATCTTATCTTCATTGGCCATGGTCTTTTTCATCTTATTGATGGTCTTGAGCAGCTTGTTTTTCTCTTCTTCAAACTTTGGAGAGTTATCTTCATCAAAATCAGAGAACTGAATAAGATCTTTAAGGTAAATAGGATCTTTTGAAATACGCTCTTCCATATTAATAAGTTCTTTAGGAACAAATGGGAAACGCGCTATTGCATCAATAGAATCACTCTTTCCTTTTGCAATTTTGTCTGCAATTACTTTTTCAGTAACTTTGTTCAAAAGAGGAATTTTACCAATTTCTTTCAGGTACAACTTTACCGGATCATTCAACTGACTTGGCTCAATGAACTCACGAAGCTTAGCAGTATCAACCTCTTCCTCTTCATCAAAACCTTCAGAATCATCTGATTCTTCAATTGAAGCTTCAATTTTAGGCTTTACCCCAGGAGAGCTTGATTCATCATCGTTAGAGTATGACTGAATATCACCTGAGTCGAGTTCTTCAGCTGAAATTAAATCAATGTTTTCTTTTTCAAGAAGTTGAAGAAGTTCGCCAACCTGTTCTTCTTTTAGATGATGTTTCCGACAAAAAGTGATAACCTCACTAAACGTCAAAACCCCTTCACTGCCACCTCTTTCAATAAGATCTTCTACTTGTTTATCAATACTTTTAAGAGAAACAGCAGGTTTTTTATCTTTTTTAATAAGAGACTTGCTTCCCTTCTTGGAAAGAAGTGTTTTGAGGTTTGAAGAAACTTTTTGTCTTGATGCTTGTTGCGATGTTGCCACTTTTGCTTTTCCTTTCCTTGCTGTTTTTCTAGGTGCTGCTTTTGCAACTTTTTTTGTTGAATATTTTACTACTTGTTTTGCTATTTTCTTTTTAGCAACAACCTTCTTTTGAACAACTTTTCTTACCGTTGCCTTTTTTCTTGTTGTTACTTTTTTTACGGTCTTTTTTTTCGCAACCTTTTTTTTGACTGCCTTCTTTGTACTCTTTGAAACTTTTTTAGTGGCTTTCTTTTTTGCCACCTTTTTCTTAGCAACTTTCTTGGCGGTCTTTTTCTTTGCTACCGCTTTTTTCTTAGTTTTTTTAGTTGGTCGTGCTGCTTTTTTCTTCTTCTTGGTCATACAAGTCCTCTACCGATAATCCCTTGCTTCAGTTGAGAAAAACGCTTAAGCAATTCGCCAAGCGCAGCAGTATCTTGCTGCTCTTTGGCCAAGGCTATTTTCTCTTTCATCTTTTGAACAATTTTTTTCCAATTGTTGCGACAAAAATGAAACATTAATTGCTCAAAATTTTCTTTTGAAACAGGTTCATTATACGTCATGCTCACACGAACAATCCAGTCACGATCTTGTTGGTTGAGTGAATCTAATAATGTATTAAAGACATCGGTGAAATTATTTCTACTTTTACTTGTTATAAGTAGCTGCTTGTAGAGTCTTTGAATCATTGATGAAAAATATGGTACCAGATCATCCTCGATACGCAACATGTTACTGCTTTTTACACTCATGAGTATAGCAGAAAATATCTTTTCCTCTAGAGAGAAACTTTCTTCTTGTCTTTTTTCTTCTCCACTATTTTCAGCCATCTTAACAGACTGCGAAACTCCCACTGCTGCCTGCTTACCGTACCCCTTACTCCTTTTCACACTGAAAAATAGTGAACGGACCGAATCAAAGGGCATTTGCATGGCTTCTGCCGCCTGGTGTAAAAGCAAATCTTGCTTAAATTGATCTGGAATATTGATGACAAGTTGAATAACTTTATGCGCTACTTCAAGCTTTTTTGCCATTGGTTGACGCAGAAAATCATCTCCCAAAACCTTTTTTACAAAGAACGAGAAGATATCCTGCGCCTCGCCAATAGGCCCATTAAGACTCGCATGCTCTTGTAAATATGATGCGGGATCATGCTCTGCTGGCAAGACTACAACATAGAGCTCTAAGTTTACCTGCCAACACAACTGCGCAACACGCAGAATAGCCTTTTGCCCAGCCTTGTCTCCATCAAACAGAATATAGAGGGTCGAGGCATGGCGAGCAATCATTTTGAGATGATCAAGCGTACAGGCGGTACCAAGCGTGGCCAGCGTATTCTCATACCCATGCTGAACCATGGCAATAGCATCCATGTATCCTTCAACCAAGAAAGCCTTATCATTCTTTTGCATCGCTTTTTTGGCATTATCAAAACCAAAAATGAGCTTGCCTTTTATAAAATAATCAGACTCTTTGCTGTTATAATATTTTGCACGCTCATCAGCTTTTTTAAATACTCGACCACCAAATCCACAGTAACGCCCTACATGATCTTTGATAGGAAATAAAATACGCTCTTCGAATGGTGAATAAATATGAGAGCGCCCTTCCATAACGATATGCGCATTCAACATATCCTTGAGGAGTACTCCTTGTGCGGTCATTGCCTTGGTAAATCGATTCAAATTACGCATGCCACTTGGAAAGTAACCAATTTTAAAGAGACTAATCAATTCAGACGTAATCCCCCTGCTCTCAAGATACTTGAGTGCCACCTTACTTTTTTTCAATTCCTCGTGTGTCCATAAGGCAACTTTTTCATGCGCCGCATAGTATGATTCTTTATCTGCAGAAAATTCTATATTTTTAAATGAAGTATCAATATCATCAGGAACCTGAAGCTTGTATCGGTCAACTAAAAGCTTGACCGCCTCCATTTGCGAAAGATTTTCCGTTTGCGCAACAAAGGCAATAACATCACCTTTTGCCTGACACCCAAAACAATAAAAAATCTGCTTATCTGGGCTTACGGTAAATGACGCATCTTTTTCAGAATGAAATGGACACGAACCTTTGTGATACGTTCCAATAGGCTTGAGCTTTACATGCTCTGAAATGACATCAAGAATTGGTAGTGACGATTTTACAAACGTAAAAAGATCCATGGGTGCAGTGCCTAATAAGCCTAATTGTTAGCGTTTTTCCTCTGTGAGACCCACACGAGTCCAATCACAGATATAGCAAAAAAAACCAAAGATAGAAACTGAACATGAGAAAGATCCCAAAAAATAAATTTTTGCAGCGTCTCACGATCCCCTCGTAAAAAATCCACGCTAAAACGAGAAACATTTTCTAAACACAAATACAAAAATAAGAGCTGCCCTGGTCTCTTTAAACGTTGTGTCGCAACAAAACGTATCAATAAAAAGATTGTAAACGACGCAAGAGCCGCATACAACTGTGATGGATGCAATGCTATGCCAAGTGGGCCTGATCCAGCAGGGTCGGTAAAGGTGATAGCCCATGGCAATGATGTTGGTGCACCATAGCAGCACCCTGCAAATAAACAACCCAAACGCGCAATGGCGTGCATAAGGGGTCCATAGATTGCAGCGATATCAAAAAATTGTAATGCCGAAACCTTTTTAATATACAAATAAAGTGGCACCGCAACCAACACGCCAACAATACTTCCCGAAACGACAAAGCCGCCAATCCATGGGAAAAACATTTCCAACCAATTGTCGGCAAATTCATAAAACGATGTTACTACAAATAAAAGGCGCCCTCCCACAATACCGGCAAGTAGACCAATAAAAAGTGTGTTGAAAAACGTTTCATCATTCACAATTTTTTTACGCAAAGGATGTCTGTACGCACAAAAAAGAAATACCAAAAAGCCAAGTGCAATCATGACACCATAACTTTGAATCCAAAGTGGACCGTAAATATGAAGTAAGCGTGGATACATAACTTTATTACCAAAATCGTTTAAAATATAGTAGAGTATGTGCTACCGTTCGCTTATTATATCGCAATGAAACTCAAAGTTAAAAGGACATTGTAAAAATGATTTTCCGAGCCTTTCTGCTCATCGTCTGCTTGAGCCAATCTCTTTTTCCAACACTCCCTCCAAAATATACTGCTCAAATTTGTGCGGCAACATGCAACGTACAAAATCTGCAAGAACGAATAACCCTCCAAAAAAATCTTGGAAAATTCGTTCAACGTGTTTTAAAGCTCAATCCCCGCGCATTATACTCAGCAAAAGAATATGTTTTGCCTGCCTATGAGGCAAGTGGAACGTTCGCTCATATCTTCTACCTTGACGAAGATAGGAATCTCAAGGTCAAGACCATTCGAAGATTTAAACCTTTTCGTATTACTCTTTATAATGGAGCAATTATTCTGGGCTCCTATATACTGAATATCGATCAAGGAAGTAGACGATTTGAACGAAACCCACATGTCATTCTTGCTGGTGAATTTGCCAACCTCATTAGTCAAGATCTTGCGGCTCTTCATAGCGGTATAAGAAGAGTTCTTGGGTACATATAACAACATCAATGGAAATATCATGAAGCAAATTCTTGCAATCATCATGTCACTTTTGACCCTTATGCCAATTGTACGCCCAGATAATGACGTGGATCAAAGATACAAAGCGCAAATAGATGCTCATATTAATAAGCTTCCAAATTGGTGCCAGCATAACACAGGATCACTCAGAGAAGGTCTTGAACTTCTGACAAAAAAACAATATCACGAAACTATACTGAGAGAAAATGACGATCCCATTATTACTATCAAAAACCAATCAGAAGTAGATTGCATAAAACAGCCAGAATCGTTTATCGCAAGGTTCTATACATCAGATGAAAATTATCTCTGTATTTTTTATATGGATATAAACGATAACCTATTGCACAAAGAAATTCTTAAAGGTGAGTGGTTTGCTATCAGACTCTACAATAAAAAATACATTGGCGGCAAATACAAAGGAAATAGGGAAATTGACTGGAGATATAACGATTGGATGAGTACGCTCGTACCATTTAATAGATATTTTCTACAACCATTCAGTAGACTCTGCAACCGAGTTTTTACACCCGAGTCTTGCGGCATGCTGGTTCCTGATAAAAGAACTTCTTGTTAAATTGCGCTCATCTAAAAATTATGCAACAATGCTGGTCCGCGTTTTGCTAGCCCTTTTACGTGAAAGTTATAATGAACCAAAAAGTTTTATTATTACTCGTTATTTTATTAAATGCTGTCTCAGCACAACCAATGATTTCTTCAAATCCTCAGCAAGGCTATCAGCAAGTGAGTACGCAAGAGCTTCCTGAATGTCCAATTTGCTGTGAAGATATTATCCTCGATAAAAACGGTGAAAGCACAGAATTCATCTTGCCGGGATGTAGTATGCATGGATTCCATGAAAAGTGTGTTGCTGAGTGGCTCCAAAAACACACAACATGCCCATGCTGCATGCAGGATCTTCATAAAACCAATCAAGAATGGCTCAAAAATTTTAGAATAAAACATAGGCCAGCCCAAGAAGATAAAATGTTAGAATGTGATGGAAACAATGATTATATGATTGACATTGAAGAACCAGAACTAATCTGTACAATATGCCTTTGTGAAGTGCAAACATCTGATAATTTTCTGCGCCTTGAATGCCAAAACCATGTTTTTCACCGGGCGTGCATTGGTCCTTGGCTTGCAAACCATTCAACATGCCCTAATTGTCGCCACCAAATGAGCCTCGGTTTTTTATGCCAATATAATTATCCAAATGTGTATCAAGCATTTTCTGATTGCAAAGAAAAGATTAAAAATACTGCACAATACTTACTACAAAATACACTGAGCTGTTTTTCTTGTTTGCCTCATCCTCGTAATTTTGAAAGTTAACTATGTCCATATTCAAAAAAGTATTATTCGTATTCATCGCTAGCATCTTTTCACTCCAAGCACTTTCGGCTACTCAGTGCCCTACGTGCAAAACTGAAATTCATTTAGCGACAGAAGTTATCGAAATTCCCTCATGTGGACATAACATTCACATTCCTTGCGTAAGAAAATATTACCAAACTCATGCACCAAAATGTCTACACCCTCAGTGCACTACGCCCCTTGATGCTCAGTGGCTTACAAGATTCATGAAATGCTCAGCTCAAGAACTTATCAATCAGCAAGCAACAAAACTCGTCCCCATTTCTATCAGCAATGACGTTGAAAAACTTACTAAAGACGTTACACAGAAACAACAAAAATTGCGCTTGCAGTATGACCTCCTCATGTTTGCTCATAAAGAACTAAAAGAACTAACGGCTGAAACCTTTGATGACAATCCAACCAAACATGTATACATTGTCGATCATAAAACGTTTGCCTATATTTTTTATATTGGCCCATACCTAAATTTGCATGGTCTAAAAGTTTATATAAACAATTCATTTGAGATTACCCTTTGTAATCAAATGACATATCAGGGCATCTACAAAAAAAATGTCAAAGTTGCTTGGGAAAAACCTGAAAAATTACTAACTGCATTCTCATAATCTTTTACAACGGCACATAACCAAACACTAAGGAACTCTCCATGAAGTTATTCACCAAATTGATTTTTGTTATCATTGCAAGCACCATTACAATCCAACCTATTTTTTCAGATCCTATTACCTTGCAGTGCATTAGCACACAAGCAGCAAATAAGTGTAACCACATTATTCAAGATACCACCGCCAACAGCAATCATCTCCTTCACCGCAGCACATGTCCACAGTGCAATACGCAAATAAATCCAAACTGGCTCTACAGCCACAGACAGCAACGCCTTAAGAATTTTCTTGCTCAACCTCGCTTCATGAACCTGTTTGATGCTGATAATATTGATAGACAAATAAAAAGCATTTGCGACAATATTGAGCTGCGACTTGCAATTCAACACTATGTTTTTGCAATTCACGCTGAACCGCACCATGTAAAGCCATATACCTTCATAGAAAATAATTATGATCCAGATAAAAACCTTGTGGTAAGTGTTCAATTCCCATGCATCATCAAGCACATGTTTGTTAAAAAGAACGAGCCTTTTTGGTTAGAATGTGATGGAAAACAAGTGAGAGCCATGTTCACTGATAATGGCGTTACCGTTCTTGAAAATCAAACTATCATTAAAACTGCTGATAGTTTCGATTTTATATTGAGTTCTTGCACACTGTTCTAATTAAACACTTCATGTCCAGGAAATCCATGAAACTTATTACAAACCTATTACTCTCATATGTCATCATCACCACATTCAGCCAAACAGGGCACTGTGGTACAAAATATAAAAAAAAGCTTGTTTCCATTTCAGCGGTACAACTGATAAAACAATCAGGTAAAATAATACACAAATTTCATAACAATATTGATGACCGATCACTTGTTTTTGCATGGGAATGGATGCATGCACGTATCAAAAACTTTAAAAAAACTCTATCTCTAGGAACGCGATATTTTAGTGTTGGACTCTGTAAAAAAAGAGTTTTTATCATTACTCTTTCTCCTAAAAATGGCTTTTGTGCTAAAATTTGTAATATTCCTAAAGACAAGAAAGGCAAAACTCATAGAAAACCTTACAAAGTAAAACGTGTTCCAAGTAAAAAACGATGCAGAAAAAATAATTAACTTTGGAGATGAGAGTTATCATGAAAGTAATTTCTAAGTACGTATTTATATTGAGCATGATTTGTTGTTTAACCGCATCCATTCATGCACAAGTGCCCTACTCAAGCTTAGCAGTAATCTCTCAACCACAATTCGATGAACAAATACAAAAATTTTGTAAACGTTGTCAGGTAAACAAAAAGGAATTTTTTGCTGCATGCAAATCAAATATCTATGACGCATACAAAAAGCAGAGTAGCTCTCAACCTCTTCACTATGAGCATTGTTCCTTGGAATCTAAAACCATTGCTTGGATAATGCATTTCAGCATGGGTTTTTATGCCGTTTGTGTTTCTGAAGAAAACCCTCAAGGATTAATAGTATTACCTAATGGTAATACTATTAGAGTCATTTTACATGACAATAAAAAAGATGTCCGTTGGAAAATTCCAACATCACTTGATCAACAAGAAATATCTCTCATTCAAAAGCTGTTTTCATGTATTTTAAAACCAAA
>JAUIHA010000165.1 GCA_030432505.1 bacterium
AAAAACATTTTTAGAACATGTACTGCTCTATATCGCCAATAAAGTTGTTAAGCATAGCTTTAAATATGAACTCTCTCGTAGACTCGCACGTATTGGTACACACAGTACGGTCAAGGCCAGTATTGCCTCGTCAGAAAAACTTTTAAATAAAGAGATTGATGCCGCCCTTGAAGCTTTTAAACAGCAATTCATTCAGACCGGCATCACGACATTTTTTGAACAACTCTTTGGATTTTGTCTTGGAACCTGCTGCGATAAACAATATGTTCGCAGTATTGCATTAGAAGAGTTTGGGAATCAGATGCAAATTATTATTGGTTAAGAAGCCCTCCGCCGTTTCCATCTGCGCTGTTTCCATCACCACCACCACGACCATCCTCACTTCCCTCGTCATCAGAATAAGCAAGAGAAAGAAGTAATAATTTGTGATACTCTGTCATGGCTGTCTGATTTACCTGATTAATAAATCCTTCATTAATCAGATTTTGTTGTATTAGATCTGCACGCTCATCGCGAGCTTGACGCCGTTGATCCGCTCTATTTTGTTCGATTCCTTCACGCTCTTTTTTCCTAAACCCACGGCTGCGTTTAATCCACTCAACACATTCATCGCCCCAACCTTTATTGCAATATGCACACTTACTCTTATTTTTTCCCTGTGCACAGTACTGAGCCATAAGACACGGTTTACACAATACATGTCCACATGGCAATGTAACCTTAATTCTTTGTTCGCAGCAAATAGGGCATTCGCCTTTTTTACTTTTTTCAAAGAAATCATCGGTAACAACTACATTCTGAAGCACTTTTGGCAGCTCTATTTTGAGTTCTTCTTCAGATAAATTATTCTTATTCTCAAACGCTTCATCTATTAATTCTTTAAACGTTTTATTTTTTTCATTCCAATATTTTGATTTAAATCGTGGATGATAATAATATGGATATTTTTGAGCAAAAATTCTTAATACCTGCGTTTTTGTTGCACCAAAAATTGATGTTGAAGAAAAACATAACAGCAGGCAATAAATCAGTTTTTTCATGAAAGCATACCTTCTCAAAAAATTACCTTATAATTCTTCGCCACTACCACTGCCGTCATCATCATCAAACTCTACCATAAGCTGTAACATCTTGTGATAATCAGAAGCTTGATCATATTCACCATTCACCCGATTAATATCTTCTTCATTAACCCCTACTTCTTGCATCACATCAGTACGTTCATCTTGTACTTGCTGTTTTTTTGCTACTTGATTTCTTTTTTCCCAATCTCTACATAGCTCCGTATATCCATGACTATACTTAATCCACTCAGTACAATCATCGCCCCAGTCTTTCTTGCAACAAGCACATTCCTGACACGTTCCTCCTTGCTCGCAATATCTATTCATAATGCATGGTTTGCAAAATTTATGCCCACAAAGAAGTGATAACAATTTTTTCTCTGTCACATTATCAAAGCAAATACAACAGACATTATCTTTAGACATAGCTTGGAAAAAATCTTTTGTGACAACTAATTTTTTAATTACCTGAGGAAGCTTTACTCCAAGATCTTGCACAGATAAATCCTTTTTATTTCCAAAGACTTTACTAATCAATGCCTCGAACGCCTCATTCTTTTGACCCCATCGTGTAGATGTAGACTTGGGATTATAGTAATACGGATATTTCATCTCAAAAATTTTTAATACTTGTTGCTTTGTTACACCGAGTAGTGATGTTGAAATGAAACATAACAGTAAAAAGAAATTCATTTTTTTTATATTCATTCTACTTCCTCTCCTGAATTATCTCTTACTTGATCGTTATCATTATCAGCAGAATCATCTTCCCCGCCAAAATCTATAACAAACAAGACAGGCCCCCCTCCTTGTCCTTCAGACGCTTCATTGATTTCGTTATTTACAAAATCTCTTATAATTCTACCCATAAGTATTCTCATAACCACTCTGTCAAGAAGGTCATTCAAATGATTTTCTCGCTCTGCCGCTTCTCTTTCTTTTTCTGCTGCAACTTCATTCCACTTCCTTTTAAACCCTCGGCTGCGACG
>JAUIHA010000166.1 GCA_030432505.1 bacterium
ATCTCGTCTAAAATAAAAATATGCACGTTACAAATGAGCTGATTATAAAGGCGATAAAAATAACGCTTTCTTTCCAATAGGCACACAACGGCTCATTGTGGGTTAAGTCTAAGGCTGTCATTTTGTTGCTCCGAAAAAGTATGATTGATAATGTAATTTTGCGTGCACGTTAATGGTTGAATCTTTCAGTAATATTTCAAGGTTTGTGAAGATGATGAGTGGCGTATTTTTAAAGCTGAACGAATTAATATGGCATGTTAGTGCAGAATGAAATGGATGAATTGATCCGGATTGACAAGTGGTTATGGGTAGCACGCTTCTATAAGACGCGTAGCATTGCGACAAGTGCCGTCGAAGGTGGGCGTGTGCATGTAAATGGGCATAGAGTCAAACCATCATACCGTGTGAGAATTGATGATGTGCTGCTTATTACTCGCCCTGATCACAAGCAGGAGGTTACTGTATGTGGAATTGCTGCTCAGAGGAGGTCTGCTAGTGAGGCGCAGAAGTTATATTGTGAAAGTGAACAGAGTGTTGCGCAACGAGAACTGATTGCTGCGCAACGTAAGATTTTAAATCAGGGGTTACCTCGTACTTTCAGGAAACCCAATAAGCATGATCGTCAAAAAATCAGAACAATGCTTGGTAAGTCCAAGTAATGCCAGCGCTTATTCGTTTGCTTCCGCTTTTTTGGCGCGTATGAATCTTAGTTTATCGCCATCATTTAAGCTGGTCACTTTCTCGGGTGCAGCTTTAGCATTTGTAGTAGCGATTAATTCATTTTCTTCATTCTTCAAAAAAGGGTTGGTGCTTTGCTGTGTTGCAAATTCCGGAGCTTCTTCAGCAGCACTTGCCTTGATATTTTGAGTTGTTAAGCGAGGCGTTAACTGCATGGCAACACGTGGATCCTGTTGCCAGTGATCATACATTTCTTCAATGATTGTATTGGATCGAATTAAATCTTCCAGGCTTGTAGTTAGCTGACGCTTTGCTAGCGCAGCTTTTTCTTTTTCTATTCGTCCTGTCGTCGCCAACTCTTCGATTCTCTCAAGGATTGGTAGTGATTTTAATATCAGCTTGAGTTGCTCACTCAGGTACTGATTATGCGAGGGGAGGACTTGCATCCACACGCCGTATAATAATTCTTTCATCTTCTCCAGAACTATATTTTCGCCAATTAATTCTATTGACTTCTCATGGCCCGAGTCCATACCGATAACGGTGAGTACTTCAGGATTGTCGATGTGTTCAAGAGTGACAAAACAGTTGTAGAGTTGTTGAATACTTTCCAGTGTGGACGCAATTTTCTTGGGCGTGTCTTTTGTATTCTTGTCTGCAAGTAAAAGAATAGAGAGTGTCTCATCTTCACTGTTTTTGTTTTTGAGTTCATCGTGACCAATTGAGATCACTTTCTGGAAGTAGCCCAGACTCGAACGCAATCTGCGCAAGTTGCTGAATATACTCTTGAGCAATTCCGGTTGATCAGTTGAAATTAACTTCGGCCAGTTTTTTGGATCATTTAAATAATGCAGATCTAACTGTTTTAGTACTTCTTTTTCAGCATCTGAAAGTTTGCTCGTTGATATAGAAAACTTGTTTAGTGCTGCGAGAAGATCTCCAACATTGGGAACTTTTTTCTCCTGTTTGCTTAATGCAAGAATGCGGATATGCAATCGCTCTAGCAGCTCGCTATCGGAAATAGCCTGTTGGATCTTGTAGGTTGTATCTATTAGTTGTTTACGTCGCATAGTCATTCACTTCAAGGTTAGGCTCTGCTAAGAGCGTAGTTTCTCTGAATCTGTTGGTGACTATACTATTGGTCTATTAAGGGTTTGCCCGTGACGAACGTCATAATTTAGCGAATAAACGGTAGCTTATAGGCTGAAAACTGCAAAGTTCTGTCGCTAAATGTGAACCAAACGAAGCTTTGGCGTTTTGATCATGCAGAATGAAATAACAAAAACAGGAGTCAGATTATACTTTTTAAATGTCTGGAGTTTGTTGTCGGGCTAGTCACTTTTTGAGACTG
>JAUIHA010000167.1 GCA_030432505.1 bacterium
GCTTTCACCGTTAATATTATCGCTTATTGCTGAAAAATACGATGTTGCCATTTTACTACTGCAGCATCCCTCAATAGATTGTAACGTATGTAATTTATATGGTAAATCAGCATGGCATTGTACTGCTAAAATACAGAATGTTCAGCATAGAAAAACATGTAAGAGTTTGATGAAAGTTAAAGCGGTTCAAGAAGTAGAATGCCTGTTCTCAGCTGAAGATTGTGTATGTTCTCTTGCCAGATTAAGAGATTTTTCAGTGAACATAGTAAAAGTACAGTGTGATAGGTATTCTATTCTTCAGGTTCCACTTAATATTGAAGATATGGTTGCAGAAAAAATCTCTAAACGTTTTGATCTAGATCCAGTCGATTTAAAGAAAAAAGTTAGTGCTTTGGAAGAAAAGCTAAAACGAGAACGAGAGAAATCTGAAGAAGATAAGCTGAATGAAGAAATGCAACAGCTTACGCTCGATGAAAACAGTGAATAAATAAAAAAGAGGAGCAGCACCCTTAGAGTGCTTGCTCCTTAATCATTTCTTCAGCCTGAATCAAATCTTCTTTCGTATCAATACCACGAACTTCATATTGTGTTTCATGCATACGGAGTGGTAAATGATGTTCAATCCAACTCAACTGTTCAAGACATTCAACATCTTCAAGCTGGCTTGATTTAATCTGACTAATCATTTTGAGGGCACGCGTTGTGTAGGCATACAGCCCAACGTGCTTAAAGTAGATTTTGCGTTCAATAAGCTTATCCATATCGCGTTCATCACGTGAGTATGGAATAGCAGAGCGTGAGAAAAAGAGTGCATAACCTTGTGCGTCGCACACAACTTTGGCAATGTTTGGTGCATCAATTTGCTCTGGCTTTGTGATGAGCTTTTTGAGCGACCAAATAAATTCATTGTTGTTGTCGCAGCTTTGTAAAAGATTATGAATCATCTCTTCGTTAATGAATGGTTCATCACCTTGCCAATTAATCCAGATGTCAGCATCTAAGCCGCTTTTTTCAACAACTTCAACAATGCGAGCAGTCCCTGACTTGCAGGAAATAGCGGTCATGATTGAGGTGCCGCCAAAGCTTTTCACCAAGCTTTCTGCTTCTTGTGAATCAACAGCACAAACCACCTCATCAAAAAGAGGTACTTTTTTAGCCGCTTCCCATACACGTTGGAGCATTGGTTTACCGGCAATTGGTGCAAGAATTTTATTTGGAAAGCGTGATGATGCCAGGCGTGCTGGTATGACGCAGATGATTTTTTTATTTTTGTACATGATGAGCCTTATAATTGTACGAAGCTACTTTTCTCTTTGCTGAGTGCTTCTGCTTGTCCTTGCATAACTAAAAAGTCTTTATCAAGTTGCTTTAAGTAATTTAAGAATATGTCAGAGTATTCTGGATTTTTCAAGGCAAAATCGATGTTTGCTTTCAAGAGCCCAAGAGGGTTTCCTGTATCATGACGAGTTCCTTGAAATTTGTAGGCAAATACTTTTTCTCCAGAAAGAAGAAGTGTTTGAATAGCATCAGTTAGCTGAATTTCTCCGCCTGCCCCAATTTTCATTTCATCAAGTGCTTCAAAAATGCTTGGTGATAAAATGTAACGGCCAACAATTGCTAAGTTTGAAGGAGCTTCTGCAGCACTTGGTTTTTCAACGACTTCTTTAACTTGGAAAAGGTTTGGTGAGAATCCTTAATGGCCAAATCAAGACCTACCAGGAAATAAATGGCTTCAGCCTAAAAACCATTTACTCGATTACCGAAGATTTACAAGGTAACATTTGGCTTTGTTCATCCGACAACGGTATTTTTAAATATGATGGTAATAATTTTGAACAACTAGCCCTACCTGAAGGAATCAGGAACCTGACCATTACCAGCCTGATAACCGACGTAAAAGGTAATATTCTGGTGGTTCACTCAGCAGGAATCGACATCCTTGATCCTCAACTTAAACACCTGACTTATTACGACCAGGAAATTGGCGTTGAAGACATTGAGCCTAATTTAAATGCTGTTTGCAATGG
>JAUIHA010000168.1 GCA_030432505.1 bacterium
TAGAGACAAGCCCTTTCTCTTTGATCATTGCAGAACTAATATCATCACCAATGTCATACTGATAAAAAAACAAAATATTACCTGAAACAATCTGCCTACTTTTCGTATCTTCCATCACAAACCTCTTAGTTTTTCAAATAATTTGTTTTTTCTTAAGGAAATTCTCTATCTCTGGTCCAGATAACGACAAAAATTTTGTTATGTCAAATGAATAACACCCTGCAGCTTCTCCTGCTTCAAGATCGCGAGAACTATCACCAAACATGAGTGACCTACTCAAATCAAGCGAAAAATCCTGCGCTGCTTGAACAAGCATTCCAGGTTTTGGCTTGCGACACTCACAGTCTTGCAAATAGCTCTTGATGACCGCTTCTATTGGATGATGAGGACAGTAATACCACCCTTCAAAAAAAACGCCCTCCTGTTTCAATAGTTTATCAAGATATGTATGCGTTTTTTGAACAAACGCTTCATCAAAATAATCTCGTGCAACGCCTGACTGATTAGTAACCATCATCAATCGATAATCATGGTTTTGCAGGAGTCGACAGAGCTCCAGAGCTGGAGGAAGCAATTCAATATCATCAATATTTGAAAGATAATACATCTCTCTAATTACGGTGCCATCTCGATCAAAAAATGCTGCTTTACTCATCTGTTTCTCTTTCAACTAAGAATAAATTTTCTCATACCCCTTCAAAAACTCTTTTGCTACCGCAACAGCCTCTCGAGCACTTCCACTATGTTCTTTAAATGCAACAAGCGTCATTGGCTTATGGTCTTTATAGTAAAAATAGAGGGCAACCCACGCATGCTCAAAGTGTTTTCGATCTGTTTTCTTTTTTGTTCTGCTTTGTGTCTGGGCGGTACCTGTTTTACCATGAACATGAAAATTTTTCAAAAATCTCAGCTGTCGCACCGAACCCTTTTGTGAAGCAATATACATTGCCTCATGAAGAAAGTTGCGGGTTGAAAAAGCAATATTAAGTGGTTTTGGTTCAATTTGTTCAGCCTCAAGAATACGTGGCCGCACTAAATAACCGGTACACACAGCAGATACCATGCGTGCAGCTTGCAACGGTGTAACCAAAAGGTAACTGTGACCAATGGTTACTGAAAGTGTTTCTCCTGGCCACCAACGCTCTCCCTTGTACATCTGTTTCCACATAGAACTTGGCACAATGCCTGATTTTTCAGGAAGAAGGAAATTTGTCTTTTGCCCAAGACCAAAGCGCATTGCATACTCAGCAAGGGTATCAATAGAAATTTGTTGGGCAATGGTATAACAATGCATATTACAGGAATGTGCCAAAGCATGATATGAATCTAACTCTCCGTGCCCCCATCCACGTCTACATAAATATTTTCTTTTTCCAAAATACACAAACCCCTTACAAGTATAAACCGTTTCAGGCGTAATTAATCCTTCTTCTATTCCTGCTGTAAAGGTAACAAGCTTAAAAAGTGACGCTGGAGGAAATAATGCACGGGTAATTCGGTTTAATAAAGGACTATTTTCAACAAAATATTCATCCCATTGTTCCTGGGTAATTTTATTTAAAAACATGTTTGGATCAACATTTGGATATGAAACAAATACCTTTATTGCACCATCTTCAGGATCCATCAGCAGAATACACCCCGACTCACCTGGAGAAAAAATATTTTCAGCCATCGCTTGTAAACGGCTATCAAGCGTCAGGGTTAAATCTTTTCCTGCCTGTGCATCTTGGCTTTCCGTTTGTTGTATTTTTTTCCCTGTTGCGTTAAAAACACCTTTGACATACCCAGGGGTTCCAGAAAGGTCCTCCTGAAACAATTGTTCAAGGCCATCTTTACCAGTTTTTTCTGCACGGCTTAAGTAACCAAGTAAGTGACTAGCCAGAGATTTAAAAGGATACACTCGCTCAAACCTATTCTCCACAGCAAGTGAAGAAATATGCCCACATGCCTCACTCATACGGCATAGCGTTTCAAAGC
>JAUIHA010000016.1 GCA_030432505.1 bacterium
CGAGAAATTACATTAGAATCATTAATGGCAAGTTCATGCCCTGGAGCAATAGGACCGCCAAAATCCTGAACGCATGCTCGGGCGCATGCTTTGTCCCCCATGAGACGAATTGTTTCAGGTCGAGGGCCAATCCAAACAATGCCTGCGTCAATTACCTTTTGAGCAAAGTCTGCATTTTCTGACAAAAAGCCATACCCAGGATGAATGGCATCAACACCACATGCTTGTGCTATCGAAATGATTTCATCTTGCTGCATGTATGCCAGCAAACCATCTGATGATAAGCTAACAGCCTGATCAGCATGTATGACATATGACAATGCTGCATCTTGCTGCGCATAAATAGCAACAGTTTTAATTCCTAGAGGTTTACACGACTCTTGTATTCTTCGTGCAACTTCACTGCGATTTGCAATGAGGATCTTTTGTATCTTCACTCAAATGTCTCTTACCCAACGTGCGTACTGTCCAGCCCTACTTCTTTTTTAATCATCTGCATACGGCGATAAATATCTCTATTAATCAGCTGCTCTGGATTTTTCAAAAGCATTTTAAATGTTTCAAAGTCTTCTTGCAAGAAAAGTTCTGAGATAAGCTTATACAATTCTTTCTGCTTAATGTGATTTCTTACATGAGGGTTTGAAGTAACAATGGCTGCCCGCGGTGTGTTTTGCGTACTATCCCATAACTCTTCAAACTCATTTCTGTGAACTAAAAGATCATCTTTTCCGTAAAAGAAAAGAACCGGCGTATCAGTAATTTTGGAAAGATAATCACTCAAGACCACCTGGTGATCAAGCTGCAAACCAATAACATAACGGACAAGAAATTCTATAGTATCCTGTGCCCAAATCTCAGTTAACGGCCATTTTTTTGACCATCCACCGCGCTGAGGATCACACATAATTTTTAGATCTTTTCTGATTTTTTCAATCGCCAATGGCAAACTTTTCCAGCAACCATCAACAATAATTTTATCAAATAGTCTCTTTTCAGGACGAAGTGCTTGTGCTTTTAAGAAAATGAATGATCCATAGCATACAGAAACACCGTACACTTTTTTGTATTCTCTGAAATTACGAAATGAATCAACAACAGCAAACGTATCAAGCTCTTCTTTTGCCCCAAGTGTTGCATGTTCAGGGTCAATAGAAAATGCAAGGCGTGCAAGACTCAACGGCCATGTTGTAGGATCAAAGTAACTAAATTTTTTATAACCATGTCCACGGAAATCAAATAAAACAACATCACAATCCTGATACATTTCAACAAATGATGTCATCTTTTCTCGCTCATTGGTAAAACCATTTCCAATGACAATCAACTCATCACTGCCGCGATCAAAGAAAGTACATTCAATTTCATAACCATCGCTGGTTGAAACAAGATACACTTTCCCATTATTTTTCGTATCAAACTTCTTCTTAAGATGATAATCACGAACCTTAGCTGCATCAACAATAAACGAAGTATCAAAGAGACGAGACTTATTCAGATAGCCATAAGTCATTTTTGCGTATTGCTCAAGTTTCCCAGAAAGCGGCACCTCAGGATCACTTCCAAAAGCAATTGCCTCCTTGTGCGCATATGAAAACTGTGGATGCCCAGACTCTATCGTAGGTAACGGTGATTCTTGAGCCTGCACACTAGCGACACAAAATGCGCCTAAGACCAGTGCCATATTCAAAGAACGTTTGAATGTCCGAAAAATCATGTTTTACCTTTCTTGTTGCATCATCAAAAGAACCTAGCGAGCAGAAATCTGCACCGTTTTTGAATTGTGAGATCCCGATTTCTTCTCGGTGGTAATATTTTTTTTCTCTGTAGCAACATTATTTTTTTTCGAGGTAGTTACGTTACTTCTCTTTGAAGAAATAATTTTTTCCCAATCAGGTTTTTTACCCCCAAAATACGGTACTCCCAATCCCTTTTTCAAAAGTGCATCAGTTACACTAACTCCATCAGCAAGCACTTCCGCAATAATCCGAAAGTATTTTCCTCGCTTCATATTTTTCAGCGTTACAACCGAGGCATTGTTCAGCATTTGTACAACAAACGCTCGTGCTTCAAGCCCCATCTGTTTAATTTGCTTATTTCTTGTTCTGACTGGAGGCGTATCAATACCGTAAAATCGTATTCCAACATTTTCACCAATAAGTGGTGGATAGCCAGCGATGTTCACCTTAATAGTATCACCATCATTAACTTTACAGATATCCTTTACTACAGCATCACCATAAGCCTTTTGAGTTCGCGCCTCAATCACCCCTGTAGAAACAACTAAGGATAAACAACTAACAACGGTCAAAGAACGTAATAAGCTCTTCATACTCCTCATTCTCCCTTTTTTTAGAGTAAATTGTTGGGAAACTATAGCATAAATTCAAGATTGCTCAAACAACACCCCCTGAAACGACCTACTTGTACTGTTTCATTGAGGATTAAAAATACAAATAGTAACAACACAGGCAAGTTTTGCTTAGTTTTATCTCATTTTTGTATTATGCTAGTAAATAAGTATTTTTCATTACCGGGAAAAGTGATAATGATGTATGAAACGATAAAAAAAGACTTTCCTATTTTCAAGCACCACAAGGACCTTGTATACCTTGATAGCGCCGCTACCTATCAAAAACCTTCAGTTGTCATTGGTGGTATTCAGGAATATTATTCGCAATACTGTGCGAACGTACATCGTGCTTTTTACCCAACAGGAGAAATCGCAACAGAAAAATATGAGGAAGCCCGAGAAAAAATAGCTCAGTTTATCAATGCCTCTCCCGAAGAGATTGTTTTCACTCGCGGAGCAACAGAGGGAATCAATTTTATCGCGCACACATGGGGGCTTGATCACCTCAAGCGTGGCGATGATATTGTTATCACCCAGGCTGAACACCACGCGAATTTACTTCCCTGGCAGCGCGTAGCAAAACGCACGGGTGCAAATTTACGCTATATGCCGCTTAACACGCAAACACATCTTCTTGAAAATCCTACTGACCATATCTCGCAAATAACAAAGCTGGTTAGTATCATTCACTCATCAAATGTGTTGGGACATATCTGGCAAGCAGACGACCTTGAGCAAACTATTGCCAAGGCGCACAGCGTGGGCGCAAAAGTTCTTTTGGATTCATGCCAAACAAGTCCACACCAAAAAATTGACGTAAAAAAACTCAACGTAGACTTTTTAGTTTTCTCAGGGCATAAAACAATGGGGCCAAATGGCGTAGGCGTTTTATATATTAAAAAAGAATTACATGATGACGTAGAGCCATACCAACTTGGTGGCTCTATGGTGCACTCTGTTGCATATGACACCGCAAGCTGGGCGCAAGCACCACAAAAATTTGAAGCCGGAACTCCTGCAGTGGCATCAGTCATTGGTTTGGGGCACGCAATAGACTACATCAGCAAGAATATAAACTTTGCTAGCCTTGCTGAACATGAAACAAAGCTTTCAATGAAGCTCTACCAAGAACTTCAATCAATGCCTGAAGTTTCACTCCTCGGTAATCCAGAAATGATGAAAGAGCATAGCCACCTTGTGTGCTTCAGCATTGATGGCGTTCATGCACACGATGCAGCGAGCTACCTGGGTGCAAAAAACATTGCGGTACGAGCAGGACACCACTGCGCACAACCGCTTGCAAATTTACTCGGAGTACAGTCATGCCTACGCGCAAGCATTGGCATTTACAACAACGAAGATGATGTTACACACTTTATTAACGAATTACGCGATACTATTACTTTTTTTAAACGATAATTATGAACTTTTACCAAGAAGAACTTTTAGAACATTATAAATATCCGTACAACAACAAATGCCTTGATCACGCAGACTTTTCTACACAAAAGGCCAATCCTTCATGTGGAGATGAAATGCAGATTCAAGGAAGCATTAAGAACAATGTCGTCGTTGATCTTGGCTTTCAAGGTAAAGGTTGCGTTATCAGTCAGGCAACTGCCTCAATGCTTACACAAGAATGCATTGGCAAATCTGTTCAAGAGATTCTTTCTTTAACAAAAGATGATATCCTCTCCTTAGTCGGTCTTAAGCTTGGTCCGGTTCGAGTGAAGTGCGCACTTTTATCGCTCCAGGTTCTTCAAGAGGGGCTTTCTTCACTACCACGCAATTAAAAACTCATTTTTCAGGAAGGGAAAACATGATAGATGTTCAAATTACCCAAACTAAGTTTTGGGAAAATAACGTCGAAGCATACGTATTTCTTATGAATGAAGGGCTTAATAACTCTTCAGATCTTTCTCACTTATCAAAGATTGAAAACGACTTTTATCCTCACGTTAAAGAAGTTTTAAAGCGCCACAAATTTGAGGGAAAAAAAGGACAATCATTTATCCTTACCGCAACCCGTGGAAATGATTTAATTGAATTTATCTTTATTGGCCTTGGCAAGGGAACCAATAAGTGGCACATAGAACTTGAAAACCTACGCCGCGCTATAGGGCAAACAATTACCTCCATCAAAAGCAAAGCGCTCAGCAGTGCTGTGGTTGCGCTCCCAAATGAAGAGCCATTTAACGTTGACCGCGCTCAGTTGTTAAAGCAAATGGTTATCACGGCCTACATGGCTGATTACCAATTCAACACACTCAAGAGTGCAACAAAACCAAAGCCTTGGGACGGAACGCTCCTAATTGAAGTTGCTGTTGATGAAGAGCAGAATATGGTTAATGCTCTTAGCCAAGGAACCATCATTGGTAAAACAATTAACGAAGCTCGTGAATGGGCAGATACGCCTGCAAACATCATGACACCTACCCTGCTCAGTCAGGAAGCAAAAAAAATTGCTGATAAATACAACTTCAAATACACCGTGTTTGGTAGAGATAAAGCGCTAGAACTTGGCATGGGTGCTTTTTGCGCTGTTGACGCAGGATCAGAACAAGAAGGTAAATTTGTTGTTCTTGAACACAAAGCAACGTCAAGCGATGCCCCAACTATTGCTCTCGTTGGTAAAGGTGTTATGTACGATACCGGCGGAATCAGCCTAAAACCAGCAAGTTACATGACTGGCATGAAATTTGATATGTCCGGTGCCGCAGCTGTTATTGCAACCATGAGCATTCTTGGCGAACTTAAGCCAGATATTAACGTAATTGGTGTCACCCCACTTGTTGAAAATATGCCAAGTGGTAGCGCATCTCGCCAAGACGACATTGTAACTGCAATGAACGGCAAGACCATTGAAATTAAAAATACTGATGCTGAGGGACGCCTCATTCTTTCTGATGCACTTTGTTATACAGAAAAGAATTACTCTCCAGACATCATGATTGACGTTGCAACGCTCACCGGAGCCTGCCTGTATGCTCTTGGTTATTTCTACTCAGGGCTTATGACGCAAGATGATGAACTTCAAGCACTCTTACCACAGCTTGGACAACTCACTGGTGATAGAATTTGGCCACTACCGCTTGATGACGATTTCAAGCCAGCCAATAAATCTGATGTTGCTGATGTTGCCAACTCAGGGTCACCACGCTACAAAGCTGGAACCATTATTGGTGGTTGCTTCCTCAGTGAGTTTGTTGACAAAGCTCGTTGGGCACATATCGATATTGCAGGTACAGCAGATGGTGTTCCAGATGTTAACTATCTTGGAAAAACATCTGCTGGAGCGGGCATTAGACTCCTTACTGAGTTTGTTATGGCGACCGCAGAAAAACGTTCATAAACGTAGGGACCCAATCGGGTCCCATTTTTTTTTATTTTATTGAAAAAATGTTTTGACGAACGAAAAAAAATAATTTAGAATTTGACCATCCTAAAGGCAGATCAGGGAACAACAAGTTCTTCTTCTGCTGCGTAAGGGGCGAATAGCTCAGCTGGTCAGAGCACCTGCCTTACAAGCAGGGGGTCACAGGTTCGAATCCTGTTTCGCCCACCATCTTTTTTAAGATCACATTCCCCGATAGCTCAGTTGGTAGAGCGCACGACTGTTAATCGTTAGGTCGCAGGTTCGAGTCCTGCTCGGGGAGCCATTTTCTCTACAAAAAAGAACTCCCAAAAAACAAGAATAAAAGAAACTTAGCCTTTTTAATTAGTTATATAAAAATAGGCTTAGTTATAATGTATAGTATAACTAAGCCTATTCCGGTTTTTTCTATATATTAGAGATAATCGGGCATTTCAAGAGCTTTTTTAGCTTCTTTCATTTCCCTATCAAAGTTAATAATATTTGGCGCATGTTTAATTCGAAGAGCGTTAAATTCTTTCATAAAGCCATCTGATGATCTATCACCATTATGTTTATCAGAAAGTTTCTCAACATCCTGTTTAAAAGCCTCTGTAGAAAACTTATTAATATCATCACTATACTTTGACATAATCTTTTTAAATGCCTCAGTAAGCTTTATAAAGTTGTCTGTTCCAGGTTTCCATTGATCTGACTGTTGTTTTTTTACAGGATCTGTCTCAATATCCTTATTCGCCTTTTTCAAACGAGAGTCAACAATATCTCGAGCCATTTCATAACCTGTCATTGAAAGAGCTTGATTCTCTATTGCTTCTATAGGGGTTATTATGAGTGATTTACCATCTGTGCGTAACTTAACCTTTGAACCCTCAGATATATTAAGCAATTCTAAAATTGCACGATCAAAGATTAATGCGTTACTATTGCCATACTTAACAAGCTTCTTAACCATCAGTAACCCTTATTACAATGTGTTAATATTTTACGATACTATAACTATGTATACACCAAAACAATAACGATGTAAAATGCTACTGCTATTATATTAAATAGATAATCAAAATTGACTCTTCTAAAAACCCGTGATAGCTTATCCAAATAAGCCTATATTGGGGGGCATAGTCATTATCCATTCAACCTTTTTTAGGGAAGAAACGAGCGATGAATAGTGTAACTAAATTTTTATTAAGTATAACACTCATTTTTTCAACGATTATCACGGGATCAACATTTGCAGTGAAAAACAATACAGAAAAACCTAATGTTGATGATCATATCTCAAACATTAAGCATGACGAACTTCGTGAATATGTTCAAAAAAATCATCAAAAATTCAACAACCTTAAAATTAGTTTCATTGGTGAAACGTTCCCAGCTGATAAGATTGAAGCCTTTGGCATCCAGTACTTATTACCTGATAACGAAACATTTGCAGGTACCCATTTTCTTGACCATCCGTTACCAAATAAAAATGACGTAATCTCCATTATTAAAGCATGTGCCGCACACCTTAAATCGCTTGAATTAACATGCTCTAATATAACCCCTAATGAATTATTAGAAGCCCTTAGAGAAGCAAAACTTTTGACCTCTCTAACACTTTGCTACTGTAAAAACTTCAAAAATGACGGTTTAGCGACAAAGCTTCTTGCTATTTGTCCCGATTTTAAAGAAGTAGCTTTTCAGGGTTCAGTATAAAGTCCTCCTGCTAGGAAGCGCTTTAGAAAGAAATCATTATGTTTGGATCATGCTACGAGTACAATAACGATAAGAGCGAAGTAACGGTTTATTCAGATTATCTACGGGCAAGAATCTGTATTCTAATTCTTTTCCTCATGCCTTTTGGAATACTTTTCTTTTTAAATCTACAATATTTACTGCTTTTACTACCTCTCTGTTTTATTCTCGAAGCTCCCGCATTCGCGACGGCATATAAACACTATGAAAAATTCCCATTACTTACAATCAACAAGCACGGAATAACACCAACAAGAACTAAAGAAGGTTACATAGACTTTAACGCAAAACTTATTCCATGGGAAAACATAAAGGAAATTTTTGTTTGCAAGCCACCCTTTACAAACAAAAAGAAAGCTGGATATCGCTATTTAGGCATTAATCTAACTCAACAAAACGAAAAAGCTTATACCAAAATTTTTTCAAAAGTTAAGGTCGTAACTATTGGGTCAAATGATAAAGATATTCCCCTTTTTGTGTTTCATCCATTTCAAAAGGGATTTATAAAATGTCTAAATTTTTACTATGCTCAACACCTTGAGAAAAAAATATGATGGATAAAGGATATGGCAAACCTATTCAAATAAACCCTGCCCAAATTGAAAAAAAACTACAAATTCTTACTGAATGTGGCCTTAAACTTGTTCCTCCATATTCTAGTAAAGATATCCTTCGACTATGCGAAAAAGCAGATGAAGATGTCTTAACGGGATACACAAATAGTCTAGAAAAGGACACGCTAAGGGCAACGCTCTTTTTATTAGGAAAAGATTATAAGGACTACAATAGCAATGACTATGAGTATGGACGATGCTATTGTGAAAACTTATTACTAACAGAGTTTGAGAGCTATAATGATTATGAGGATTACCTGGATGTAATAAAGCGCATGGTTAAAATGACCCAGGGAGCTTTAAAGCTTGATAACATGACGACATGGTATGATGATTATGATGATAAAGTGTGGATATCATTTGATTTTCAAGGTGAAACACATGAATTTTCATACGAATATAAAAAGTGGTTTCGCGATGTAGGCATCCTTACTCCAATAGTAAAGTTCCTCGCAATTGCAGATCCAACAAAAACATTCGTTTATTATAATTACTGTGATGAGGTATATGCAATTATATGTATAAACAAAGCGGATGTAGAAAAGTTAAAAAAACAGAGAATCTATTTTCAACCTGTAAGCCGCACTATCTGGTAGAATGCTTACTATCGCCGAAATTATTTCTTTTAAATAGCCCAACCCCAAAAATTGACTTTCCATTATCATTCTGCATGATTATTATTAAAAATGTTAGTAAATAAAGGGGTAAAGAGGTATGCTCAATCAAGCAAATAAAAATTGCTCCCAATTTTTAAGAAGATTACCTAAAGCTGAATTACATGTACATATTGAAGGAACACTTGAGCCGGAGCAACTCCTACTTTTTGCAAAGCGAAACAATGTTTCTTTACCAACAGAAACAATCTTATCAAAAGACAAAAAATCTTATCGTTACTCAAATTTTGATTCTTTCATTACAACGTATATAACTAGCACACAAGCGCTATGCAACAAACAAGATTTCTATGAAATGACCTTGGCGTATTTAGAAAAAGTATCTCAACAAGGCGTAGTTCACACTGAGATTTACTTTGATATTCAAACGTATCTTCCTCGAAACATTGACCCAGATGATGTTGTCTATGGAATACATCAGGCTTTAGAAGAAGGGCAAAAAATACTAGGCATTTCAAGCTCCATGATTTTTAGTTTACTACGTCATGAAACTCAAAAAGAAGCTTTAGAGAATTTTAATCTTATAAAAAAACGATATCAAAAAATTGTATCTACTATAGGACTAGCATCAAACAGCACTGATAATCCCATCACAAAATTTAAATCTATTTTTCACCAAGCACATAATGCGGGCTACCACTGCGTCGCTCACCTAGGAGAATTCGATAGCCCAGAGCTTATATGGCAAGCATTGCGTGAGATTCCCATTGAACGTATAGATCACGGTGTAGAATGTATTCGGGACCAAAAATTAATGGCAGAGTTAGCACAAAGAAAAATTCCTCTCACCATTTGTCCTCTTTCAAACGTCGCATTGGGAAAGTACAAAAACCTACAGCAACATCCTATCAGAAAAATCTATGATGCTGGGATTACAGTAACAATTAACTCTGATGATCCTTCTTTTTTCAATGGGTATATCGGAGATAACTATCAAGCACTCTTAAATAATAATATTCTTTCTTGTAAAGAATTAGTGGAATGCGCCCGTAATTCAATTAATGCATCATTCATGGAACACACACGCAAAAAAATGTTACTTTCAAGACTTAATAAGTTCGCTTTGCAACATATTTGCAATTAAAGGAGAAAGTCTTGTCTAAAAAAGAAAAAAGTGCATCTCAAATTTTTGGTGATCTTACCGACAGTCAAAAGATTCTTCGTGCAGTAGACATTGCACAGCTTGGAGAAGATATTGGCCAACGAATCGACTTTTTACTTAAACGATTCAAAAAAGATAAGGCACTGAGTGAAATACTTTCAACTATCCTCACAGGCTACGGTGCACCAAAAGAAACGACCTCCAGCAATAATCTCTCCTCAAAAACAAAGAAAAGTCTCAAAGACCTCTATTACATGATGTCATACGATTTTCCTGGTTTTATACAAGAGCTCAAAAAGCTCAAAATATCTTCTGTCCAAGAAAACGAAATCGATAAAAAACTTTGTAAAACCGGTAGCGGCCTGGATAAAGTTATAAAAAAATACAAACAAACAGCAAAAACACTTTTGATCGGACGCAACCCTGACGACACAAAGCAAAACCAGCTCGCATTCTCATTAAAACTTTTCAAAGCTATTTTTTGTAACCAACGTGATAAACAAACCGTTGATAAAATGATTAAAAGCCAACCCTTGCACCCTGCTATGAGGTTTTGCCTCGTGGTAATGTGGCATAGCTTTGCAGAAATTGGCTGGTTAATTTGGCATAAAAAACTTATAGAAAACCTTAAGCAAGAAAATGACCAAGGTAAAACAATTAAGTACATTGCTGGGGGTACTGATATTTTTCAGCTCATTGAAAGCGGCATT
>JAUIHA010000017.1 GCA_030432505.1 bacterium
TTTTTGTTGGAATTATATTTGTTGCTGCAGCGCGAGCCCTGCGTGGATCTTTGTGATTGCTGTCAAGCAGACATTGATTGTTCGTGTATGAATGAATAGTGGTCATGAGCCCTGACTCAAGCGTATAATTTTCTTTAATAATTTTTACGAGTGGGGCAAAACAATTGGTGGTGCAACTACCAAGTGAAACAATATTGTGTTGTGTTGTATCAAAATTATGATCATTTACCCCAGGAATAACGGTAATATCAGGATCTTTTGATGGTGCTGTGATGAGAACTTTTTTTGCGCCAGCGCTGATGTGTTGTTGGGCTCCATCTTTTGTTGTAAAGCGGCCAGATGCTTCAACAACCCAATCAACCTTTAAGTCTTTCCAGGGCAATTTTTCAGGGCATGCTTCGGATAAAATTTGAATACTTGTATCATTGATTACAAGTTTACTGTCTTGGCATTGTACGTTACCTGGAAATTGTCCCATAATTGAATCGTACTTAAACATAAGTGCGGTATTACTTGAGGGGTATGGTCCTTCGTTAATCGCAACAACCTCGATGTTTTTTTTAGCCTGATCATCAAGCAAAATTGATCGTAAAAACGATTGACCTATTCTTCCAAAGCCGTTAATTGCAATACGAATCGACATTACCTTACTCTCCTCAATTAGTAATTATTTGTTTTTGTTCAGTCAAATTAGTCAACCTAATTAAATGATAAAATATTGTGTCAGTAATTTTCTACCACAATTTTTGTTTTTTCAAATAACTAACAAGTTCTTGAACACCTTGTTTATCTTGTGTGTGGATAATAACATGTGGTTGGAACTCAAGAAGTTCAATATCAAGCTTATCTCGTTCATCTTGGGTGAGCATATCAATTTTGTTAAAGACATACACCATTGGCTTATCAATATCAATCTCATCAAGAGTTTTATGAACAACTTCAATCTGATCTTCCCACGCAGGGTTACTGATATCAATAACGTGGATAAGTAAGTCTGCATACTTGAGTTCATCAAGTGTAGACTGGAATGCCTCAATAAGTGTATGAGGTAGCTGGCTAATAAAACCAACGGTATCAGAAATCAGTGCCTTTTTACCGTGTTCTAAGAACAACTCACGTGTTGTGGTATCAAGTGTTGCAAATAGCTTATCCTCAGCCAGCACGCCGCCTTTAGTCAATCGGTTAAGCAAGCTTGATTTACCTGCGTTGGTATAACCAATGATACAAAGGAATGGCATGTTGCTTTTCAAGCGTTGCTTACGCTGAATCTCACGAGATTTTTGGAGTGTTTTAAGCTTCTTTTGTGCTTGTCGCATTTTTTCTGCAAAGTGTCGGCGAATTTGTTCGGTAACGGTTTCACCAGGACCACGTGTTCCAATGTACCCAGCTTGCTGTGCGTATTCTTTACCTTTACCGATTAAGCGGGTTTTTTTGAATTGGAGTTCAGCCATTTCGACTTGAATTTTACCTTCAGCACTTTGTGCTGCTTCACGGAAAATTTCAAGAATGAGTTGTTCGCGGTCAAAAATGCGGCACTCAGTAGCATCCTCGAGATTACGTTCTTGCAGGGGACTGAGAATCTCAGAGAAGATAATTTCTTCAATATCATGTTCATAGCAAAAATCGACTAATTCTTGCATCTTCCCTTTGGTAAGGAAGTTGTTTTTATCAATGCTACGAAGTTTTGTAAAGTAGCTTTCATCATACTCTAGACCAAGCGTTTCAACCAAGCTTAAAAATTCATCAAAATAATGGTCTTGGCTTTTGATTTTGTTATGAGGTGTATAGGCACCGAAAATAAGTGTCTTCGGATGCATTTCAGTTGTAGAGATGGATTCTTTTTTTTTCGAAGCCACGATTTCCTTTCATTATGCCAGAAGGTTTAAAATAGCCTGGCTAAAACTTTGTGCTTGCTTTGGCCCTTGTGCGGTCACAATTTTTTCATGCGTAAGCACGACACATGGCTCATCAACAAAAACAACACTGTGTTCCTTTAAGATTGCTTTTGCTTCATCTGTTGGATACACGGTTGCGTGCTTATTCGTTAAAATTTCTGCCTGAACGGGAACAATGCATGCGTAGCAAATTGTTGCAACCACCTTACCATTTTCGTGAAAATAGCGGATAACATCTTGTAATTCCTCGTTATGCCACAAATAATCTGGTGAAGCGCTGCCACCTGGGATAACAATTGCATCATAAGCGTCAAAGTCTTGTGTACTCATTTCTGCCAAAACCAAATTTGGCGTATGTTCATATCCTTGGCTGCCAACAGCAGTGTTACGATCTTTGATGCCAGCAACATCGACGGTATGTCCATCGGTTTTAATTGCCTCGTATGGTTCTACGAATTCAATATCCTGGAAATCGTTTGGCATGAGAACAAAAAGAACTTTTTTATATGTTTTGCTCATAATAGCGCTCACTTGCTTTATTGGGTTAAAATGCTTCGACAAGCTCAGCATGAGCGTATATTAAATTTGCATTTTTCTCAATTGTGACAATAAATTCAATAATTACACAATTTCGATAATTCGAATCCGGGGTGACATCTTGTGTTACTTAAGATTCTTTCGTTCAAATTTTAGAATATGTCTGGTTTTTACGCCATCGCGCAGATAGAATCCAACGTCCTTGAACCCGACTTTTTTCAGGGCATGGTAGCTTCGTTTATTCCAAAGTCGTACGTGTGCGATGTACGAATCAGTTTTTCTAACATCAAAGAATACGCGAGAGGCTAAATGGAGTGCTTCCTGAAAGCGTCCCCCACCCCAATAGTGTTCATTAATCCATACACCAAGCTGTCCTGGCTCTCGAGGGTCTTTATCCATTAAGGTAATAGCGCCGACAAGCTTATCTTCCTTGTTATCAAAGATGGCATAGACCATGCGTTTACCACGCTTCATTTCTTCTAGTTCATATTTTATTTCGGCAATAGTCCATGAAAGGGTGATAGAACGAGGGAACTCTAAATTTTTACGAACAATGTTTGAAAGCATGTTGTGGTAGTCGATGATATGTTGTTCACTCAGCTTTTTGAGCGTGATGATTTTTCCAGGCACCGCTTCAGGAATAACGACGTAGCTTACCTGCGGTGTTGATTTTTGCTTATATTTATAGGTGAAAACCCCAATGCCAGTAAGAGACATAAGGGTAATAATAGTCAGATGAAGTTTTTTCTTCTTTAAAAAATGGTGCATGAAATTCTCCTTTATCTCGTGATAGTTTCGTTAAAGTTTAGCTGATAAAGTTGTTTCATTGCAATGGAAACTATCTTTGCTTATGGTGTTTATATGTATTTTTATTTGTTGTAATTATAAGTAGCGTTTATACGATGTCATCCTGAACTTGATTCAGGATCCAAATATTTTTCCTTGAGGAGTTATATTTGGACCCCGGATCGGAGTCCGGGGTGACGTCTTTAATCTATGTAACTTGTACTACAATTAACTAGATTAAAGAAATAATATTTCAAAATACTGACTACAAAGGAATATTACCATGTTTCTTCTTTGGTAAATCCTCTACCTTATTCACCGTAATTTCAAGCGCTTTAATCAGGTGTTCTCGTGTTTTACTTGGTTCAATGATTGCATCAATATAACCATGTTCCGCTGCAACAAAAGGATGCAAAAACTCTTGAGCATATTCTTCTTCGAGTGATTTTCTGAGAGGTGCCTGATTGTCCTCAGCTTCAAGTGCAAGTTTTCGTCCATGCAAAATGGTTACTGCAGCGTTTGCTCCAAGTACGGCAATGTGTGCATCAGGCCATGAAAAGTTAAAATCAGCACCAAGTTCTTTGCTGCCCATAACAATGTAGGCGCCGCCAAACGCTTTTCGTAAAATCAGCGTGATTTTGGGTACGGTTGCTTCTGCATAAGCGTATAAAAGTTTTGCCCCATGGCGAATGATACCGTTGTGTTCTTGGTTAACACCTGGTAAAAATCCTGGTACGTCAACCAGAGAGACAATTGGAATATCAAAGCTATCGCAAAATCTAATGAAACGAGCAGCTTTGCTTGATGCTTCAATGTCAATGGTTCCTGCCTTGAATAGTGGTTGATTTGCAACAATGCCCACCGTTCTACCATCCAGTCGAGCAAACCCAACAACAATATTTTGAGCAAAAGAGGCGTGTATCTCAAAAAAGCTCTGAGTATCACACAGTGATTGAATAACCTTTTTGATGTCATATGCCTGGTTTTTATTAGCCGGAACTATGGTGCTTGCGCATTTCCCTTCCTTATATGTAGGGGGAGTGTTTTGTGTGTTATTCAGGTAATTTTCAGGCAAAAGCTTGAGAAGTTCTTTAAGTTTTTCAAATGCTTCATGTTCTGTCTGTGTAATGACATGCGCTACTCCTGATTTACTCCCGTGCACGCCAGTGCCACCAAGTCCTTCTTTATCAATGTCTTGGTGTAGTACTTGCTTGATTACCTGGGGTCCAGTGATAAACATGTTACTGATTTCTTTTGTCATAAAAATAAAATCAGTAAGTGCAGGGCTATACGCAGCGCCACCAGCACATGGTCCAAGGATGAGTGATATTTGTGGAACAACACCTGAGTATCTGACGTTTCTCATAAAGACTGAGCTGTATCCAGAAAGTGCGTGTATGCCTTCATCAATGCGCGCACCACCTGAATCAATCAAACCGATAATGGGGCAACCTATTTTTGCAGCCATATCCATAATTTTACAGATTTTTTCTGCATGGCGTTTTCCCAGAGAACCACCCTTGATGGTAAAGTCTTGTGCGTACAAAGCAACCTTTTCCCCACCAATTGTTCCAAAACCGGTGATAACACCGTCGGTATAAATTTTTTGCTTGAGGAACTGAGAAGTCGCAAACAGATCAATTTCTTGAAAGCTTTCAGGGTCTAACAGGTCTGTGATGCGTTGCCTTGCTATTCCTTTCCCCAATTTTTTTTGGCGCTCAATTCGCTTTTCATCAGCGGGTGCAAGTGCAATATTTTTTTTTTGTTTCCAGCTCTGCTTATTGGTCATTTTGGTATCATTTCTAATTGATTAGGGCATACAGTTTAGATGTCATGCTGCCTGTGAGCCAGAGCTACGTGAGCGCAGGCTTAAACTTGTTTCAGCATCTAAATTTGGTTTCCTTGTTTACTATAATAAGTATTTTCAGAGGAAATTATATTTGGACCCTGAACTAAATTCAGGGTGACATCTCTAGAACCATGAGGCCTATTGTATAACAAATCATAACAGCTAACGAAGGATAATTTTTTCTTTTGCCCCTTGTAGTCGTGTTATTAACTATCGTGTACGCACATTGCGCGGAGTATACCATGGGGAATTGTTGACATCAAATATTTTTTCATATTGTATGGAGAGTGGAGAGAGAGGAGTAGGTCCCTGCAAACATGGAGGGAGAGAGTGTTTGTTGAGAAAAAGTCTGATCGTACGAGTGTTGCATGGTATAAACTTGCTGTTTTAATTGCACGCCGTGAACGAGAAAAAGCCCTGAACGTCTACAGATTATTATCACATTCAATTGAAGACCGCGCCTATGCACTGCAGCTCGAGGGTGATATTTTGTGGTCGTTCGATGATGCGCGAGCTGTTGAAAAATATCAGCAAGCCGCTTTCCTGTACAAAGAAGAAAAAAAGTGGGTCAATGCCATTGCGGTGTGTGAGCATGTATTCATGATGGATAGCAATAATGCAGATGTTCTGGGGATGCTCCTAATGCTGTATACCGGCATCGATTGGCAAGATCGTTTTCAAGATCGGTTTAAGGTTCTTGTCCGCCTATTTGATAAAGGCTTAATTTCTGAGCCAAAATACCTACAGATTATGCAAGATTTGCATGAATGGTCTATGCAAATAGACAAGAAAAGTGTTTCAAAATGGGTCAAATCTGCGCTTGATACCGAGAAAAAAAATCTTTCAGATAGTGTTTTGAATGCTGTTGAGCGAGGGGTTAAGAAATTGCTCTAGTAAGGGCATTTCGGCCTTTGTTCGCCCATTGCGCCCATCCTAAGGTGTAAAACTCCTAGGAGTAAGCTCAAGAGGGCTCCTAGGTAGGGTTTTCTGTGGATACCTACACATTTGCTTATTTTCTATTTGACATTATTTTTAAATCAAGGTATTATGGAGTTGTGTTAATAGAAATTAAAACACAGGCTCCATTGGAAGGGGCTTTTGAGCATGTTGGCGAAACCTGCTACAGTAAAAAGTAGGCCGCTGGTGTAGGCTTGAAATGTGAGGTTATAAAATGGGTTAAATTTCGTTGGAGCTCTCAGAGCGAAGACGGATGGAGGTTATATCATGAAAACTATCATATTTGTTACAATGCTTAGTCTTATTGCAAGTATGAACTCATGTGGTGTTTACGCTGGTAGTAAAAAAGCTACCGATGGTGCTCAAATGAGTGAGGTTCGTAGAAAACGTGAAAAGCGTGAAAGACAAGCAAATAGTAAGCGAACTTCTGCACGTCAAAAGATGGAAGAAAAAGATATGCAGCAGAAGGCTCGTGATCAGCATATGAAAAAGCTTCTTGGTGTAAAAGATGATTTTGCAACAACGTTGCGTCTTAAGTGTGCGATTGTTGATCAAAAGCAAAAGCTTGAAGCGTTAAAAGCAGATCTCGCTGAGCTTATTGCAAGTGGTAAGTGTGATGTTGGAACGCTTAAGCATGTTCTTGGTTATATCATGAAGCAAGTAGACGAATGTGTAGGAGCTTTTGAAGCTAAGAATGCTTACGAGTTTAGATGGAAATTTAACCGTAGACTTGCGAATAGAAAAGATCGTGCGATGATTGCACAGTATAATCGTTTGAAAAATGAAATTAATGATTTGCTCATTGCTCTTGAAGACGCAAATGTTTCAGGATCAAGTAAAGTGAGAACGGTACTTATCGTTGGCGGTGTAGTTGTTGTTGGTATTGTTGTGAGTGTAGGATGTTACTACGCATTGCCATGGTTGATGTCATGCTTCTCAAAGCCTGCGGTAGAGCACATTGCTCAGGCTGCTATTCAGCCTAGCAAAACGTTTGTACCACAAATGTGTAAGAATCCAAATTTTGTAAAACCTGTAACTGAAGTTGTTCAAAAAGTTACACAGGTTGCTCCACAGACGTTTGTTAATGAAACGGCCAAAGTAACAGGAACCGTTGTGGTTGAAAATCCAAGTATTGGGCAAGCACTGTTGAATGGTTTTGGAAGATTAAATGGAAAACTTGTACAAGGTTTTGGACGCCTAAATGCGAAACTAGTAAAAGGGTTTGGTGGCTTAAATAGTAAATTGTTTGGAAAGTAGTAATTTACTAATATTTTGGAGGTTATGATTATGAAAAAGTTAATGATTTTAATGCTGCTTCTAGCAGGATTCGTTAATCCTATTGCGAAGGCGCAATTGACTGAAGACGTTGTTGAACAAATTGCACAAGTCGGTGACCAACTGGCACTCGTTGTTGAGAGTACGATAAAAAAGGATCAGGTAAGAGATTTTGCCAGCGAAATTTTTGAGACATACAAAGATAATCTTAGTGAATATCTTAAACAAGATGAAAATACAGGTGTTGAATTCAGAACAGCGCTTTTTAAAGAGATCGCGAAATCCTTGGGTTTATTTCTTTTTAAGCGGGGTGTTTCTTATAAAGCTTGGTTTAATGTGCAGAAAATAACGCTTGAAGGTCAAGATCCGATTTCTGAATGTTTTAGAGATATGATAAATTTTGAAGATGGTTTAGATCAAAAAGTTGCTGCCAATACTACTTTTGTAAATAAACAACTTAATGATGTTGTGAATAAGTATATGACTAATACTTCAAGTGGTAGTCAGCAATCTGGATTTGGTAGTTTTTCATTTGATAACACGATGTTTACTCAGTCACAACAGAAAACACATACCAGTGGTAGTTTTCAGCATGGACAAACAGGTTTAACAGAAGAGGATGTCGAGAGAATTGCGAATGAAAAAGCACTAGAACTTGCAAAAAAATTGGTTCAAAATCCTGATAACATTAAAGGGCTTGCGAAACAAGTTCAACCTCACATCACTGTTAAAAATAAGCAAAACAAAGGTGGTTGCTCTTTCTGTAAAGTTGCAGGATATACAACGTTAGGTAGTGTTTTTGGGTTAGCTGGTCTTTATGTCGTTGCTGGCATATGTGAGGCTGCGGGATATCCGCTTATTTAAAAATAGAAAAAAGATTTAATTAGTTAGTTACGTATTTTTGATAATGGAGGTTATTATGAAAAAGAATACATTGAAATTAGCATTATTGTTGTCGGCTGGTTTTATTGCGAGCAACTCTGTACATGCAATGTTTGGTAGTTTTGATATGGACAGTAACTTTGGAGTTACCATTCAAAGATCAGATTATGATGAAATTTTTGATAAAATTATTACTGCGTCAAAGGATTACTCATCAGTTGATGTTACGGTTTTTCTTTCAGAGATTGCTCAGCTTCTCGAAAAGGTTAAAGCTGATTCGATAGTAAAAATTGATAGAAATTTGGCTGATGCTCTTAGAAATTTACTTAAGCCAGTATTAGGTAAAAAAGTTGATGCGATGATTGCTGATGCTACACAAGATAAAGATGCTAGCAAGTGGGATGACCCAAAGACAAAGCTTTTCCCTAAAGTCCAAGTACTTCTTGAGCAAGTAGCAACATTGCTTACAGCTAAATCAGGAAATTTTGGTGAAGTTACTTCAATGCTTACAGAGCTTCAAAAAGAAATGGTTCAAGCGACAATGCAGAAAGTTGTTTTGAAATACAGAAATAGTCAGCTTCTTTCTCAAGTTAAAGTTCACAAAGATAAGTTTGAGCAAGAAAAAGCAGAAGTAGAAAAACTTCAAAATCAGGTTATGGTTTATAATGGAACAGTAAGTCAAGAATTGCAGAATACGGTAAGAAATTTAAGCCTTCGTGTTCTTGCACTTACAGATGCAAAACAAGAATTTACGCAAGCTCAACAAGAACTTAACAAACAGTCAAGAGCTGCACGTAATAGCTTGTTTTAATTACAATTTAATTATAGCAAGATACAATAAGGGCAGCATACGCTGCCCTTATTTTTTGACACCAACTTGTTCCTCTGCCATGTTAAAAACAAAAGAGGAGAAGTTCATGAAGAAAAAACTATTAGTGTTATGTCTACAGAGTGGTTTGTTACTATCACAACTTTCAGCATTTACTGGGAAAACGTTTTTTTCTAGTAATATGGTCAATCTCAAAAAACGATTTTCCCCAACATTTATCAAGCCTTCAGCTAAGAAGCGTTCATTACAATTTCAAACATCATTTTTTTATAACGATTCGGTGAATGCATCACGTTTGGGACGTTACTTTGGTGTGAATGAAAAGGCTGATATTTTCTTTGGTATTAAGCCTACTAATGATCCAAAGGATGGCTTGAAAACTGATGTTCCATTAGAATTTCTTATTCACGGCGCTGATCATGTTACTGCTATTAATTCTGATAAGAGAAGAGAAACATTGAGTTTGCGTCCAAGCCAGGAAGTAATTGGTTTCACTTGGTCCTCACAAATGAGTCTTCATAGAATTTTGGAGGGGTTATATTTCGGTGTTGATATACCGGTTGTATGGGTGACCAGTAAGCTTAACCCTGGGTTTAAAGCTGAAGGAGATGACTTTAGTGATTTTCCTGAAGACCGTGTTAGCAAGTTTTTTACCGGCAACTTTGAAGAGAATATGAATGATGACAAGCAAGGTACGCTTAATAAAGCGAAGCTTTATTTTGGAGGAAAACAGGCTGCAGGGATAGCTGATATGAAATTAAATCTAGGGTATAGGTTTAAGAATAGAAAAGATTTGCAAACGTCTTTTGTATTTAACTTTACCGTACCGACAAGCAACAAAGCGCAGGGTGAATTTGTATTTGAACCATTGTATGGAAATGGAAATCACTTGGGAGTTGGTTTTACCGGTGATGCGAAAAAGAGAGTCTGGCAAGATAGTAAGCAAAAATTACATGTTGATACAAGTTTGATGTGGCATTATTTATTTGATACAACACACAAGCGCACTGTTGGCCTGAAAGGGAAAAATTTTGGTCAATACTATCATCTTGGGAAAAATACAGGGCAAGCAAGTCAGCCTGTTATACCGGCTGCTAATGTTCTTACAATGAATATGGAAATTGAGCCAGGAAATCAGCTTCAGGCAAATCTAGGAATTTCCTATGAATGTAAGTCTTTAGCGGTGCGCCTTGGCTATCAGGCATTTGCCAAGGAGGCTGAAAGAGTTGGTTTACGAGAAGAATGGGTAGAAGAGCTATATGCTGTGGCATCAGCTGAAAATTTCCTTACAAGTAATATTTTTGGAGCCAATATGGACGATTTTGAGTCTGGAATAGA
>JAUIHA010000018.1 GCA_030432505.1 bacterium
TTTTGGCAATCTATTCAGTTTTTCCATTGATCAAAAAAGCACTCATCGAAAAGGTCCTGTGAGTCAGCATTATCTCAATAAATTTGTTCGCAAAGATGATATGGGGAAATACTTTGTGCCTCATGCAAAAACGCCCTTTGGCTATCAAAGAGTGATAACAAATCCTATAAATCTGCAACGTGTTGCCAAAGATACCCTTGCCTACATGAATCGTTTTATCAAAACACATCAGCATGTTATTAACCCAAGCAAGCTTAAAAAGCTCATTTCTTTTAATAAAGTCCGTCATACTTTGCGCTTTCTTATCAATGTGATTGAGGAAGATAAGAAAAAAGGGCGCTTTCGTATTCTGAACCCAAAATTTATCGCAAATAACTTTGGTTGCCTGAAGTGGAAGGGGAATGCCTTGCAGGCTCGTAAGAGTAATGACCCTTTTACGTCATCAATTAAAAGACATGAAAAGATTCGTTTAACTAACTATGCTGCATATCAAATTGACGGAAGCTATGTTAAAACAAGCAAATATAATACCCCCCTACTCTCAGTTCCTTATGAAACTGATGAGGGAATGAAAACAGCTCCATTAGCGTGGGTAACACAAGATGGTAAGCGTGAAGCAGCAATGCAAGGTACTATCTTTATTAAAATGCCGAATAAGCTTCTTAAGGGTTTTAGAGTTCATCTGACCAAAAATATGAAGCACTATAAGAAAAAAGGGAAGAAGAAGCGATATTACTTCCGTGAAATTACTGGTAAAAATCTTCGTGCGCTTTATAACAACTGTAAATATCGTAAGAACGTTGTTTTTGCAGGTGATATTTATAACATTGGAATAGGTAAGCTTATTGCTGTTACGCACAAAAGTCCGGTTACTGGAAAAGATGAGATTCGTTTAGGGATTCTCGCTGATACTGGTAGTGCATTTGTCAAAAACACGTATAAGCTTGATTTCTATGCTGGAATTTTTTCGAGTAAAAGTAACCTTAGAAAATATATGAGGCACCTGCCGAATACGACAGATGCCTATATTTTGTACAAAAAGTAGAGCTATTTTACTATGGCTACTTAGTTGGTGTAGTACAGAAGCCCTTCTTCAGTTTTTTCTACTTGGTTTTGTTCGGGCTTATATTCAGTAATTATAATTTTTGATGGAGGACGATAGATTACTTGAAAGCTATTGTCATTTTTGATTTTGACTATGGCTTTTGTTCCTTCAAGTTCTTTGGCATGAAAGATAAAAGTGTCATTGTTCCATATTCTTATAAGTTGAAAGTCTTTTGTATCTATTTCAAATTCTGAAAAATAGCCTGGTGTTATTATATGGCGTAGTTTCCAATCCTTGCTGTCTTGATTTTTTGTTTCTATTTGAACTCTACTATAGCAATCACCATAGAAGGCACGCCTAATGGATATCTTTTTTCCAAATGATAATGTTGGAAATAATATAAATGCCAATAATAATAGCCTTTTCATAGATGTTTCCTTTACCAAGCGTAGTTCATGTTAAGGTGGAATTCATGAGGAGATTCACCTTCTTTGCGTCGTCTATCAAGCTTGAAACCCCAGTCAATTTTTGCAGGAACAGGCTTCATAAGATTTAAACCAAACCCTACAGAGTGACGAAGATCAAATTTGTTTCGTTTAACTTTTGTTAAATCATCAATACCATCACGAGGTGTATTCCAACCACTACCATTATCGTAGAAGAAGTGTCCCTTCATTGAATAATCAGGGATCAATGGGAATACAAGTTCAGCATTAAACTGTATGGCATTTCGTGCACCAAGCGGATCACCCGTTGCTTTCCATGCAGGTCCAATACCACCCCAGGTATAACCACGAACAGTGCTTTGTCCACCCATGTGGTAAAGCTCTTTGTATGGAATTAGTTTACGTTGGCCGTTTTTGCCATCTCCACCAAGAGATCTAATATGGCCACCTTTAAGGTGTAGCGCGAGTACAAGGCTATCAACGCCAATAAGTGACGTGTAGCTACTTGCTTCAGCTTCTATTTTTAAGAATGAGAAAGCATCACTAATTTGTGGAGGTACCATTTTTGTTGAGAGGCTCATCTTATACCCCTCATTAGGATATATTTTGTGATTTCGAGTATCTTTGATGAAATCACATCCAAGCCATATCATGGTTCCTTCTTGGAACGAGCGTTTGATGAGTGGACTAATATCGCTTGCGCTTCCTCTTCTGAGTTCAATATCGTTATATTCGATATCTTCAATACCAATATCAAGAATCATTTGTAGACGTTTATCAATTTCAGGGAATCTAAAACCAAAGCGGGCATTACCACCAAGTACTTTTTGTAGCGGTGTTTTGCTTGCACTTGCCCATTGGTCGTACTCATCCCAACGTTTATAGAAATTGAAAGCACCAGAAACATCACTATCAAAAAGGTAAGGATCAAAAAAGTGTGCTTCAATTTTTTTGATTCGATGTGCATTTGCTTGAATGTTCCCGCCAATGTCCCAACCGAGTCCAAACAAGTTGCGCTTTTCTACCCCAAGAGAAAGCTTTACAGAACGTTTTGGATTGTATTTATCACTACCGTATGTTGCCTGCAAGTTGAATGAGCCTGTTTTTGCTTCGCGAACATTCATTTCAAGATCGGCAAGCGTATCTGAAATACGGTGGATTTTCCAGTTCACACCTTCTCGTTCAAAAAAACTTAGGTATTCAATGCCTGCGCGTGAACGTTGTAGTTTTTGTGTTGTAATCAACTCGCCTTCATCAATATCAAGTTCACGACGAATTACTTTGTCTCGCGTTACGTTGTTCCCGGTAATGTTAATACGGTTTACATAAAGTTTGTTTCCTCGTTCAACATGGAAGGTAATATCTACCTCGTCGCTGTCTTCGTCTGGTTTTACTTGTGGGAACACATCAGCGTAGATGTATCCTTTTTTCCCCCATAAATCTTTTAATCTGTTGATTGTTGATATCATATCAGTTTGCGAGTATGCCTTACCTTCCTTAAGTGATATAAGAGGGCGTATTTCGCTTTCTAAGAATATTTCATCTCCGGGTGCTTCTACAGAACGCACAATGTATTGAGGACCTTCTTTAATGTAGAAGGTAATGTGTACATCACGATTGTTGTTAGAAAACTTAACCTTTGTTTTAGTAACTTTTGCAGTTAAGTACCCAAGATCTTTGTAAAGATAAGCAATGCGGTGTTTGTCCATTTCCAAATGTTCTTCATTAAATGAACCAGCACCATCCATAAAGCTTAAGAGCCAGTTTTCACGTGTAAATATTTTATCGCGAAGCTTTCGGCTTGGGATATTCTTGTTTCCTTTAAAATCAACACGAAATACAGTTGATGCTTTACCCTCATCAATTGTAATAACGGCAGATGTCTTATCCGGATTTTTTTCATCCGGAATCATTTCCGTATCTACTTGTGTAAAGTGTCGGTTTTCTTCCTTATACATTTTTTGGATACCAACAGCAATTTGGCGCAGCGTTTCTTCGTCGATTGCGGTAATTTTATCAAGATTGAGCTTTTCATTGAGTTGTTTTCTCTCAATGCGCTTATTCCCTTTTATTTTGATATCGGCAAGAAGTTTCTTTTCTTCTACAATGATATAAAGATGAACATTTTTCGTATCAATTTTTTCTGCAGCAATTTGAACTTGGCGAAATTGACCAAGTGCGTACAAGTTCTGAATTGCTTGGTTACTAATTTGCGCATCAAAAATTTGGCCTTTTTTATACGGTATACTGTTGAGAATGTGGCGCTCTTTTACGTGCTTTGCACCCAGTATTGATATATTTTTGATTGTGTACGTTTCGTTTGCGATTTTGTTTTTCGCATTTTTTTGTACAGCGTTTTCTATCTTTTTAATAGCCTTGAGATCGATATTATTTTTTAAAAAAATTTGTGATGGCAAAAGAAGAACTGCAAACAGCACAAGAGATAACTGTTTTTTATTTAGCTTCATTTTCAGTATTCTCCTTGTTGTAGATTTTTTTGTGATCTACAAAATTTGTGGACTTGTTTATTCTGATATTAGTGAATTTTATGATACAATTTCATGGAAAAATTGCTACGTTTTTTTACAGTAAATGTCGATACAAGGCATCAAAGCCTGAGCGTTCAGATGTATTTTCTGGCTTCCATGGTTTGAATTTTTCTTTAATCATATTGATAGTTGTCAATGGGAAATCGGTATGATTTTCTTGTTTTATTGAATTATGTTTATATAGTTCAACATGCAAATTATCATCATCATGAGTAATGTTTAAATCAACATCATTACAGGAACTTTTTGTATTCAAAAGCTTAACAAGTAGTGGTGTTAAAATCACCGTTGGAAGAGGAGAAAGGCTGTGTGCTTGCTCTTTATTTTCTTGCTTCCAATCAACAAACCAGAGCTCTTTGTGGTTAGGGTCTTTGTAATTCTTTTTAAAAAGTTTTCCAAGAGATAAAAGCTTAGTCCATATGGAAGCTTCTGGTACTTTGTCTTTATTTTTGTTTTCTTTGTTAACTTCCTGACGGTCATACATGATTCGTGCTTGGACAATTTTATTGTGCTTGTGTGTACGGTGAATTAAGTTTGATAAAAATTTCTTTAAGCTGTAAGAGCGCTTTGTTGATACGCCATCAAGATCTTGTACCTTATCTTCGTCTGAATAAAAATTATAAATTTTTTTGAATGTTTTTGACTGACAAAAGCATTCGGTTTCTGGTTGTACCGGAGTTCCAAACAAAATAAGTTCGTCAATGGTCAGGTTTTTAACTGTCGGGAGATAATCATATTTTTTCTGATCATTATTTAAGTGAATATTTTCTTTTTGTGGTAAATGGTTAAGAAGATCAAACATTTGCTTTATTGAAGCTTGCTTATTTGAGTTTGGGTTTTTTCTAATATAGGAAGATAAAGCATCCGTTTTGAGAATATGATTGATTGCTGCAAGGTTGAGGCATACATTACCACCGTGACTGTGTGCGATAATTCTTACCTTGGGAGTAATTCCTTGTTTTTTTAGTTCTATGAGTTCTTCAGTAAGAGCATTATAGAGTCTTATTGCTTCTTTTCTTCTACGATACTGGCTCATGAGCCCTGTCCATCCAAAGGTGTAATAGTGATTGATTGCCTTGTTGCCAACAGCAGCATCAAGTGTGTCGAAAGCTTGCAAGATAGGGTAGGCTGCGAATTTTTTGTTTCCACTTGCTTCAAGTTCAAATGATGGCGTTATTCGAGAAAGACCTCGGTCAAGAATCGGCTGATCTCTAAAGAAAAACGGGTCTTTGCGCATTTTTCTATTAACATTGCGATAGAGGGTATCTTGGATATCACCTTTTAAAACGTTGGGAATACTCAGTAGTGTCATAAGGGAGCCAAAGGTGCCATGAATGAAGACATTCATAACATATTGTTGGGGATTATCGCTAAATGATGGGAGTATTCTTCTATATTCACACCCTCTCAAGAACAGAAGGAGGCTAGTGGTTAGAAGTAGAGCAAGAATAATGAGGCTTGAGATGATCTTTCTATTTTTAATCATATAGTATGGGGCTCTAGTTTCGATAGGGTAATTTTCTCTTTAAAATTTTCTTCAATTCTAATGAATTATTTTCGAAAGTTAAGATTTTCTTTGAAAAGTTAACATAATATGTATAGAGCCTATATTAGGTCTTCTTTTATTCCAAATTGATATTTTTCTTGAAAAAAGCCTTTCAATTCCTTTAGAATAAAAATATGAAACGTGGATAAAACCTTCCCACGGACATGTTTACAGGAAGTAGTATGAAGAAAAATTATGTACATTATGCCTTAAGTTCACTATTCGCATATGTTTTACTATGCGGTCTTTTGCATGCTCGCATGGCTGAAAATCCAATGGTTTCGCAGCAAGCGATGCCTGTTGGAATGCCTGGAGTTTCTAGATCTCAACAACCTATTCCTATGCAGCCCATGCATACGCTGAAGAAAAAGAAAACAAAGAGACGTGCTGTGAAAAAACGGACTCAAGCGGGGAAATCTGCGGTTCCAATGTCTTTCTCTTCTGAAAACTCTCCTGAAATTGATTCTGAAATAAAAATGCTGATGGAAGATGCTCAGCAATTTGTTGATGCATTAAACTTGGATGTTCAGAAGCAGGAGAAATCTTTAGCAGAAGCTACTCGAAAGAAACTTGTAGAGATGCAAGAAACTGTTGAAGAAAGAATTACAGAGGTAAAAGAAGAGGCAAAAACACTCGCTCAACAGCTTCAAAATGAGATGATCGAAGAAGCTAAAAAATTGAAAAGAAAAGCTGCTCTAGAGCAGCTTAAAATTGTAGATTCAGTCCATCGAAAAGCGTGGGAGCTTCGCCAAGAAGAGCAAAGGCGTAAGATTGCAGAAAAGTATGGGATTTCACTTGATGAGTATGAATCAGTAACAGCTGAAGAGCTTCATGCTGATGATGAGGTATTGGCTGGCAAAGCCGAAGAAAAGCATGAGCAAAAAGAAGTTAAGAAGCCAAAAGCAATTATGCCCGGGTTTGTTTCTGAAGAAATGAAGAACTCTATGTCTCGAATTTTTTATAACGCTATGTCCTTTATAAAAAGTATTATCCTTGCTGGAGAATCTCCACGAGAGAAGCAAGATTATATGAAGCGTTTTTCTGAACAAAATCTGTGGTTTGATAACACTTTGCGGGGCACAGAGAGTGAAAGTGATCCAAGTTATCTAGAGCTTATGAGTAAACAACAAAAATTAAGTGATTTGGTTGAAGCACAAAAGATAGCCGATGCATATCTGAATAACGTTGCGGAGTCAGCTAAGTTGCATGCTCACCAAAAGAGTAAAGTGCGGCTCATGGTGCTTTACGATCTTAACGCGCTTATTCAGCAGCGTCTTATTGACCTTGATCCTGTTAAACGTGCAACCAAACTTTCAAAAGATGAGATTCATGGAGTTGTGAGAAGAAATGCTGGTGAATATTCAGCTGCATTCCAGAAGCTTGATAGTAAGCTCTCTGGTGTAGAGATAGAAAAAGGAAAAACGATACAGACAGTTTCTATGATGGATAGAAAGCTCCAGGCTGAGCTTACATCTGCACGTGAAAAGCTAGAGCAAGAGAAGAAAAAGAATATGGTTCTTATTGAAAAATCAGAAGAAGAACGTGAAAATGTTATGAATGTTCAGATAGAGGCTAAAAAGCTTCAAGAGCAGATAGATCATTTTAAGAAGGAGCGAGACAAAGCTCTTCAACTTACAAATGAAGATAAAAAAATGAGAAGTCAATTGATTGGAAAAGTTGAAGAAAGCTCTCGAGAGAATATGAGTCTTCAAATAGATCTTAATAGGACGCAAGAGGTTGCGAGTGAGATGACCAAGAAAGCTCAAAAGGAAGAGGCTTTGCGTAAAGAAGCGGAATCTCGAGCCCAAATGGTAGAGCAACTCGCTCAACAGACAATTGACTCTATAAATAAATATCTAGCTGAAGAACGATCAGCACTTGCAGCACGTGAGGCGGCTCTGAAGCAAGACAAAGATGTCGTGAAAAACGAGAGAAAAGCTCTTAAAGCCGAGCGAGAAGAAATAGCACGTGAGCGTAAGCAACTTGAGCTTGATAAAAAACTATTATTAGACCAGAAACGTCTTCTCCAAAATATTCAGCAAGAAACACAAAAGCTTGTTCAGCAATCGCTTGAGACTTCTTCGAAAAGCCGCTTAGACAGTGAGCTTAAGTTGCGAAGCCTTCAGCAACAGACCGAAAAGACAGTTAAATTGATGAGAGATATTCGGGACAATACTAAAAAAGAACTTGAGCAAGCACGACAAACATTTGATGATATCAAGCAAGAGGCCATTAAAAAGTCAACGCAGCAGGCGAGCAAACGTCTGGAGGAAATTCAGGCGCAGACCAGACAAGCTCTCGAGCTCAAAAATAGAGCGGAGATGAGGGCTAGTATGAGTAAAAAAAGAATAGCTCTTGGCCAAAAATAGCTGATAATAGCCATTTTCAGAATATTTTACAACTTTGTAAAACTATATACAATAAGAATATTGGTGAGACCTTGCACTCGTGGTATTTGTCTAAAATTTATTATTCTTTTGTGAATAATTGATATAAAGCCAGAAAAGGAGAGGGGCATATGAAGTGTCCGAAGTGCAGTGGTATGATGATTATGCAGTCGTTCTTTGATCATTTCATAAACTTTGAAGGGTGGAAGTGCCTCAACTGTGGCAAAATCATAGAGAAAAGGGAAAATACCATAAAGGACGATGCCTTTAGTGTTTTTTATCAACGTCAAAAAATAAAGAAGCAAAACAACTAGAAATTTTATGAAAACAACATTTGTGAGCATACAGGGTAGTTACAGCCAACTTCAGATTTCTCTTTTTCAGGGCAGCTCTTGCCTGCAAACAATTATCAAGGACGATGTCAAAGCAAGTTCACATCTTGTGCCTTATCTTGATGAACTTCTTGCCAATCACAGCCTATCACTAAAAGATCTTGATTTTATTGCCGTGGATTATGGTCCTGGTGCTTTCACTTCGCTGCGTGTAATCATTGCTACGGTCAATGGTATTAGCTTTGCAAGCCAAAAGCCGCTGATTGCAGTTGATGGCCTTGAGGCTTTATGGCAACAGACACGTGATGAGCAAAATATTTCGGATGATGCTCTACTTGTGTGTTTACTCAATGCCTACAACAACGATGTTTACTATCTTGCCCAATCAGGAGCAGGAGGCATTAAGTCTTGTGAGAAGATTGACGTGGTTCTTGAAAAACTTGCGGAAAGGAGTGAGCAGGAACTATTATTCGTTGGTAATGCCGTTGAAATGCATGCAGATCTTATTCAAGAAAAACTTGGTGATAAAAAGATACAATTTATTCAAAATCCTCCTGTTGCATCTTCGGAGCAAATTGGTAGTATGGCGCTGCATAATTGGGAAAGTGAAAAAAATACCATGCTTCGTATTGTGCCCAACTACATGAAGACGCAGCTTTTTGCTATCAGAAAAACTGGAAAAAACTAATTGTTCAATAACGTTCTAAGAATTCCTAGACCAACAACTGCTGCATCACGAGCACGTAAAATTGTTGGAGTGAGAGCGAATTTTTGAAAACCTTTGATTTGCAGAAGGTTGAGCTCTTTGTCTGTTAGCCCACCTTCAGGGCCACAAACTACATGAAGATTTTTTTTATTGCTTTCTTGTTGTGAAAATGAGGAAAAGGTTTTTCCGTGTGCATCAAAGCAAATACCAAAATCATTCTTGTTCAGGGCGATGCCTGGCAATTTAATTGGCTGCTCAAGTGCTGGCAGTGCAAATTGTTTTGATTGTTCGCATGCTGCAATCATTATTTTTTTGAGACGCTTTCGTTCCTTATCACCTCCCCATTTACGTTGAACTTTTTCTGAGATTACGGGGACAATGTGAGAAGCTCCCATTTGCGTAGCAGTATAAATAATCTCTTCAAAATCAGTTTTCTTGGTGATGCATGGATAAAAATAAAGCGTTGGGAAAAGAGGCTCAGTTATTTTTGAGCTGATAATTTCTCCAACGATATTTTTTTTTGAAGCAAAGGTTGCTTCATCTAAGATTATTTCTAAAGAATTTTTTGAATCAAATAAAATAAGATGGTCGCCAGTGTGTAATCGTAATACTCGCGTGATTCTGTTCCAAAGATCTGCATCTTTAAAATTGAGTGTTCCGTGTAGTGCTGGTAGTTGTTCAACAAAGAGTGCAAAAAGATGTTTATTATTTGCCACTTGCTTCATTGTTTCTATTTTTTAACCAATAAATAAATCCTGCAGTTGCAGCAGTTGCAGCTACACCACCTGCAATGAGCTCATATTTATATTGCTTCATATAAATTTGTGCAATGGCCCAAGCAAGAGTAAGTTTTGAAGGTTTTGGTGCTGTTTCTTCATATGCTTCAACGTCTGCGAGATCTATATCATCAAAGTCACACATTTGATCAAAATCATCTTCTTCGATTTCAGCTGCAGCTTGTGGTACTTGTTGATCTGCGTAAATAGATGCTGTTGTCGTCATGAGTAGGAGTGAGAGAGCAATTTTTTTTATCATTATTAGTATCCAGTTTACTAAAGTGATGACTTATTATCCTTGAGTAGATATACCTTAAAGGAGTGTATGAGGTCAATCTTAGCATTTTTGCATGGGAAGTCAAAATGGCCATGAGTAAGGCAAATT
>JAUIHA010000019.1 GCA_030432505.1 bacterium
TGTATATGAGCTTTAAGAGGATATAGCAGAGAGCATTCCGCATGTTCGCAATTCACTGACGCATTTAGCAGAGGAGTTTTTAGGAAGCTTTTATGTCTGGGGAGGCAGGAGCCCTTCTCAAGAAAATTCTAACGTTGGTATTACCGGTTTGGATTGTTCAAGCTTTGTTAATCTAGTGTATAGGGCGCATGGTTTTTGGGTGCCGCCGAATACAACAAGTCAGTTTAAAAAAACAACACGAGTGCGGTCGGGCAAAGAGTTGCAGCCTGGAGATGTAGTGTTTCTTGCTGACCCAAAAAAAAGTAATCGAATTTTTCATATCATGTTGTATCTCGGGAATGGAAATCTTATTGAATCTATTGGAAGTTCGCCACACAATTCTGTGAAGCAGGTTAAGAATGCGCACGACATGAAGGTGCGTAAAGTTTCTATTGTTGAGCGTTTGGGAATGCCTCTAGAGAAAGTTTTTTCGGGCAAGCAGTATCAAGCAAAAGATTTATCAAGCATAAGAACGTGTACCGTTTTTTTAGGAGCATTTTTTAAAACAAAAGACGATTTGAAAAAAATGCGACAGCTTGAGCGTTGCCCTACCCCTCAAGCTCTTTGATTTTAATCATGATTTTTTTCATGTCTTCCCAGACCGTTCGTTTTTCTGCTGGGTTACGCAAAAGATACGCTGGATGAAAAGTGGGCATAACAGGGACGCCGTTAACTTCGAAGAATTTTCCGCGTATCTGAGATATTTTTATATCATCGCCAAGCAGAGCTTTTGTTGATGGAGATCCTAGTGTACAAATGACTTTTGGTTTAATGATTGCTATCTCGTTGAAAAGAATTAAATTTTTGCATGTTTCACGTTCAAGCGTTGTTGGAGTTCGGTTGTTTGGAGGTCTGCATTTTACAACGTTGGATATATAGACTTCTTGTCGAGAGAGGCCCATTGCTTCAATAATTTTTGTCAGAAGCTTTCCTGCTCGTCCTACAAATGGCTCGCCTTGCTCATCTTCATTTTTTCCTGGTGCTTCGCCAATAAACATGAGTGTTGCTGATGGCGTTCCAACGCCAAATACTACCTGGCTTCGTCCTTGCGTTGCAAGAGGGCACTGATCACATTTACAAAATCTTTTTTTGAGAGAGCCAAGAAGGTTTGTCTTTTCCTGTTTGGTTTGTGCTGTTGTCGAGTCAGGAAATACAAAGCCTTTTGGTTGTAGTTTGAGATAGTCGTAGAGTTTTGGTTGTTTCGTTTTTCTTTTCATGGATAAAGTGTAGCACGAATAATTTTCTTGTTAAGCTGGCGCATTCTTCTTGGCTAAAATGCGGTTGAACGATGAAAAGAGCGGCTCAAGGGCGCGGGCGGTTTTGCGGGATTGTTTTGTGATCCAGTTGTACACAAGGGTGTCGATTTTTTCTTTCTGTTTTTTGTCAGAAAGTAGGGCGGTTGTTCTTTTTAAAAGATTTTTACTGTTTTTGATATGTTTCACCACAGGCCTGAGCTGTTCCTTCTGGTATGAAGATATTTTTCTATCTTCTTGAGATGAGATAATAACGGAGTTTTTCCACACTGCTGCTTCTATAATCATGCGTGTTGGTATAGTACAACAGTTGTCAGTGATAAGAAAAAGAGAAGAGATTGCTTGAAGAGCAAAGAAGTGTCCGGGCATAAACTTGATAATGATATCGTTGTTTGCCAGGAGCGGCTGCAATAGGCTTAAGATGTTGTTGTGCGCATTATTTAAAAAGCTCGTGTCTTCATCCCAAATAAATAGTGAAAGGTTTTGTTCTTGTAAAAGGGAGCAAATTTCCTTTTTCCATGAAACAGGGCATTGCATGTTTAAGATAAGTTTTACGTTAGGAATATCGTTTTTTAGTTTCTTATAAAACTGTAAAAATGAATCAATATTATTTTTATCAACACCGTGAATAAAGATCGTGGTGAATGGAAACATTTCATGAATAAATTCTTCAGTAATATTAAAATCTTTAAGATATGATTTTTTGCGCTCAACAATATTGAACGCATTAAGTGACCCAAGAACATTCATGCGTGGATGTGTAATGCCAATGTGCTGAAAAACGGATAAATCATGGTTTGTTTTTGTAAAGATATGCTGGAGAGAGTCCAAGAGGGGAATGTAAAGATATGGTGCTGTGTAAAGGAGGCGTTCTGTTTGGTGTCCGTACGATGCCTCAATTAAAAATGTTGGCACGTTTTTAAGCTGTGCGAGGACAACAAGGCTTGGCAAAATTTCGTGTTTAATCAGAATAATACCTATTGGCTGTACTTGGTTAAATGTGCATGCCATAAGCTGTAAATCATCGTGCGGAATCATGCGTACGGTTTCAAATGGAAAAAGCTCGTCAGCTGTTTTTTTTGCTTCTATGGTGACGGTTGAAATATAAAAATCAATAAGAGGATAGCGACGCTTAAGTTCTACTATTAAACTTTGTGCTGTCAAAATGTCCTCTTTGTCACAAGCGTGCAGCCAGATAGTTTTCTTTTCAAGTGTCGCTGGTTTGTACAAGGGAAATTTTATAACATCTTGTGCTTGAAGCGTGAAAAAGGGGAAGAGAAAATAGATGGAATATTTTATTATTTTCATGTTCCCCTCATATTTTTCAGCTAATTAGCTAATTTGAATAAAGCGTCTAATAAAGCTTCCCCACTGAGTTGTTTGGTCAAAGAGTGTTTTACCGTATGATGAATGTACTTTTCTGTATGGGAAGTAGAATGATAAGCCATACGCATGTGGTAGATTCATACCTGCAGAGCTTTTAATAATATAATTTTGCATCATATTTAGGCCCTGCATGAGTGTGTGTTGTGTTTCCTTGATGCAGAGCTTGACTGCTTTATGGTATGTATTACGTTGTAACAGATCTGTAAGCTTTTCATAAAGGCTCTTATAGAAATGGCAGAAATCGATGTAGTCAGTATCGGCAAATTCGGTGGTTAATCTTCCTGAAAGTCGAATTTCTTGTAGTACGCGTAAAACACTGCGGTCTTCATAGTTGAAGAGCAGTGTGGAGAGTTGTTGTCTAAGTTTTTTAATATTTTTTTCTACGTTATCAAAATTATTGAGGTTGATTGCTGATTGAGTGTAGTCAGCATTTTCTTCCTCATATTCTTTCTCGTATGAAGCAACTGCGTGGCGAGCGAATTCTTCAGCAGTAAATGTTTGTGTACGCAGTGGTCTGAGGAGGTAGTAGTAATTGTATCCTGTTCCTGGCTCAACTTCTTCTGAGCCAACCATGTAGTGAGCGCAATCCTTGATCTGTGATGCGATTTCTACCATTGCCATGTGGCAGGCATCCATCATAACAATGTCTATTTTTTTGCCACCCAAAATGTTGTCTTTAATTTGCAGAAGCGTAGTCGTTAAATCTTGGTTCGTGAGATAATGTTCTGCGGTATCATTAAATCCTATGCCACGACGTCTGAGTTCGGCGAGAAGGCGTTGTTCATTTTCTTCATAGAGCGCTCGTTGTGTTGAAAGCGAGCGGCGGTTAATTTGCAGTAAGCCGGTTTGATAATTGATGGAGAATAATTTGTCACGGTTTGAAAGAAGGGTGCGCCCCCAAATGCTTGGATCTTTAATGCCGGAACCATGGTTCCAAAGCACTAATGCTTGTTTTTTTGCTGGAAATTTTTCTATGGCCCACTTTGTTAAATCATAAAGACTTTCAGGGGTGCCGCTTGTTGCGATTGCTGAATTGCTTTCTGATCCGCAGTGTACAAGGTTATGTTTTTCAACATAGTAGCGTGTGATTTCTCGTTTTCCAAATTCATCAAATTGCACAAGAATATTGATATTGTCTGTTGAGCCAACTTTGAGCATTTGGCGAAGATTGTGCAAGCTATAACGATGAAGGTTGTTGTTTGCACAGATATAGACAATAAGGTTCCAGTCTTTTTCTTTTTTAGAGGGCTGTTTTTTTAGAGAAGATTCTTTTGTTTGTACTGTTTTATCAGTATGCGCTTTTTCAATAGCTCTACCATTAAGTGTGGATGCAATAATTGTAAAGAGAGCAATAAGCAAAAAAGATTTTTTAAGAAGTCTTTTTTTCATTTCTTTCCCCCGGGTATTTATTAAAAGAAAAATTTCCTAATCCATACCAAATAAATTTAGAAAAAAGGGGACTTCAAAAACAATAAATTAGATTTTTACGTATTTTTTTGTTGCTTGGAAAAAAATGAGAGAATAAAAGTGAGACCGAATGAAAGTTGAAAATCTAAAAAGAAAATTTGCATGGGGTTAAAAAGCAGTAGACAGAGCGTTGTTAGGAGTAAGATGTGTTGAAAGCGAACATGCTGTGTGCCAAGAATGCCAAGCTGGAGGAGTAAAAAAATATGATAGGCGCGGGAAAACGATAAACTTGTCCAGCTTAAAAGATTATAAAAAAAACAGATCAGTATCAGGATGACTGTTTTGATAAAAAGATGAAGCGGTACAAATGACAGTAAAAATCTCCACAGGAAAATAAACAACACAATATGTAGTCCTGAGCGAGCAAGAAAGTGTGAAAGCCCCCACAGTGAAAATGTTTGGCGCAGACTGTGTGCTTCAGGGAGCTGTTTGTTGCCAAGAAAAATGAGCGAAAAATATAGTGTACCTGTCTTGCTGAGTTTGTGCTTGATGCGTAGGTAAAGATTATTTTTTGCTTGCCATAGCAGGCGTCGGATGCTCAGCGATGGGCGTGAAATCTTTTGTAAAAAAACTTTTTTATTTAAAAAAATTGAACCCAAAATATTTTCTTTAATCGAGTAGTTAAGAAATGATGTATTGCCAGTTAAATTTTTAAGCTTTGGTTTTTTGCAAAAAACATTCTTGAGCTTAATGGTATCGCCCGGTAAAAAACTAGGCTTTCTCTTGGTGTAACACAACAGCTTGAACGAGGTTGCTACAAAATCTTTTTGTTTGGCTTCCCGTACTTTGCGTACGTTGACAGTGAGTACTTCTTGGTAGTATTGAGAGACAATTTTTTCTTTAGCCGTTATGGTTCCTATGACGTCTAAATTTTTATACAAAAATTGTTTTGATAAGGCGTTGAAATGATATGTTTGAAGCGTAAAAAGGAGCATACCAATGCCAACAAAAACCAAGAGCGAGGTATAAGAAAAATAGTTGTTATGTCCTGCAAAAAATAGACCGAGTGTAAACACACTGAGGCATATCACCATCATGCAAGATAGTGCAAAGTAGTGGGCACATAAAATGCCAATGATTGTGCCAATAACAGGCAGGAGTAAAAGAGGGTGGTTCTTAACTAAGCGTTTCATTGATGTGCGAGATGGTTTGTTTAAGAATTTCTATTTTTTTGCCATCATGACACGACAACACAACCGAGTGGTCAAGGACAAATAAGACGGTGCCTGTTTTATTATCAATTGTTTTTACAAACGCGCCTGGTTGTAGCTTTGTTTCAATGAGGTTACAAAAGTCTTGTTGGTGTTGTTGTTTTTGATAAATAAAAAAATACCAACAAAAGACGATAGCGCTGAGTGCGATGGTGTAGTGAAGGGTGCTGACAAGATGTGGTAAAATAGTCATTGAGATCCTTTATGTTCGGGTTGACCAAGAGCGTAGCATTATTTATAAAATTGGAAAGAAGTAATGAAAATACGGCAAATTCAGGCTTATCAGATACTTGATTCTCGAGGAATTCCTACTATCAAATGTGTTTTGACGTTGCACGATGGCATGCGCATGAGTGCGTGTGTTCCGTCTGGCGCTTCAACAGGAGCAGCTGAAGCATATGAACTTCGTGACGGTGACACAAAAAGATTTTTTGGAAAAAGTGTTACAAAAGCAATTAATAATATTCACACTATCATTGCTCCAGAGCTACTTGAGAAAGAGTTGTCATGTGCTGATGTTGATTCAACACTTCTTAAACTTGATGGCACACACAACAAGAGCAATCTTGGTGCAAATGCCCTGCTTGCGGTGAGCATGGCTGCGGTGCGAGCACAAGCATGTGTGGAACAAAAAGAGCTGTATGATTTTATTCATCAAGCGTTTTTATTTCAGCACAAGGCGCTGCCTTCATGTATGTTTAACATTATCAATGGTGGCATGCATGCGAATAATGGGTTGTCGTTTCAAGAATTTTTAATTGTACCAAAAAATAAACAGCGCATTATTGACATTCTTGATTGTGCTTCAACAATTTATCATACGTTAAAAAATCTACTTAAAGAGCAAAAGTTATCAACAAACGTTGGTGATGAAGGAGGCTTTGCTCCTTGTTTTTCAAAGGTAGGATTTGAAAACGAACAAGAAGCACTTTCGCTGATTGCACGTGCACTGCAACAAGCAGGCTACTCAAACAGTGATGTAGGTATGAGTCTTGATGTTGCGGCAACAAGTTTTTATGATGCTGAGAAAAATATCTACAATGTTTCCGGACGAGCGGTAACGCGCGAAGAGTTATTAACATTTTATCAACAATGTGTGGATAACTTTTCACTCCTTTCCATTGAAGATGGTATTACAGAGTCTGACTGGCAAGGTTGGCAAGAAATGAATCAACAACTTGGTGATAAAACAGCGATTGTTGGTGATGATCTTTTTGTAACTGATACTAAAAAAATTCAACAAGGCATTTCTCTTGATGCCGCAAATGCAGTGCTGATTAAACCAAATCAAATTGGAACGGTTTCTGAAACAGTACAGGCAATTAAATGTGCACAAAAAGCAGGATACAAGGTTGTTATCTCGCATCGCTCTGGAGAAACAAATGACTCATTTATTGCCGACCTAGCAGTAGGGTGTGGTGCGGACTATATTAAAGCCGGCGCGCCAGTGCGCGGTGAGCGTGTAGCAAAATATAATCGGTTATTGGAAATTGAACAGGCGCTAAGCAGTATTTAATTTTTTATAAAAAACTAACATCAGTAAAACGCACGCAAAAGGGATTGCTCCTGCATAGTAAAAAGCAACGTCGCTACCGACGTGTTGCCAAAGATAGCCAATGATGCCGCCCCCAATCAGCGTCATTATGCCAGTGATAGTGTCAAAGGTTCCTAGGGCAGTTGCGCGTTGTTGCGGTGTAGAAACATCTGCAACGTAAGCATTATGGCTTACCTTTAAAATTGCACGGACAATGCCGTAACAAGCAAAAAGCAATGCAAGTGTTTGAAACCGATGGGCAAAGGTAAAACCAATGTTTGTACAAGCAAAAAGCAGGTACGCAAAGCCGAGTGTTTTAAGGCGTCCAAATTTGTCTGAAATAATACCCATTGGTACCGCTGTGAGTGTATACGAAATATTGAACACAACGTATAAAAGCATGGAAAATGCAACACCTATGCCGCCTTGAAAAACTGCCTTTGCCTTAAGCATAAAAAACATATAGCTCAAATTGCTCAAGGAAAAGAGTGATGTGATAACTAAAAATATTTTGAATGAAGTGGAAAAATGAAAAAAGTTTGTATTAATTTCATGTTCTTCAAAATGATTTTGTTCTTCAAGAAAAAACATTGGGAAAAAAACGAAAAGAGTGAGTAAGGCACCAATAGTGATAATTGTTTTGAGTGTGAGCCCCCAACTCCAAAGCATGATGAAGGCCAGCATTGAGCCGATAATTGCTCCTGCAGTATCGAATGTACGATGAATACCAAAGCCTCTACCAATGTTGTCTGGGCTTGATGTTGAAAGCATGGTATCACGCGCAGCACTGCGCACACCTTTTCCGACACGTTCAAGTGCTATTGCAATAAAAACAAGCGGCCATGTTTGTGCCAATGCAAGCATTCCTTTGAAAATGGTAGTAAGAATGTAGCCCCAAAAAATAAAAAATTTACGTTTGCGGAGTTTATCGGAAAGATAGCCAAAAATAAACTTAAATGTTTCTGCAAAGCCTTCACGCATGCCGCCAATTAATCCTACAGCCACCCCGCCGCCGCCAAGTTGTTCAATCAGTAGTGGAAGGACCGGCAAAATCATTTCACTACTGATGTCATTAAAAAAACTAATAAGCCCTAAAAGATAAATATTCTTATGATTTTTTTTGTGTTTCATACTACAATTCCTCCAAATTAAAACGCTCTAGATAGTATTGTTACCGTACAAGTTTCTTTGTTTGAAACACAAGAGCCTAACGTTTTTATCCCTTAATCACTGCACATGGACGTAAGCGTGCAACCTTATGAGCAATATTTGCTTGATGTACAACGTTCACCACATCATCAACATCTTTGTATGCTTGCGGTGCTTCTTCGGCAAGTCCACGCACTGAGCCTGTTTGAATATGAATGCCCGCTTCAAACAATTTGTCTTTGAGTTGATAACTATCAATGGTGCGTTTTGCTGCACGACGTGAAAGTTTTCGACCAGCGCCATGGCAACAGGAACCAAACGAAATATCCATACCTTCTTTGGTTCCTGCAAGCACGTATGATGCGGTGCCCATGCTTCCTGGAATGAGTACTGGTTGTCCAACATTTTGATATTCAGCAACAAGTTCTGGATGTCCTGGTCCAAATGAACGTGTTGCGCCCTTGCGATGCATGATAACTTTTTGTTGTTTGCCTTTAATGGTGTGTGTTTCAATTTTTGCTATGTTGTGTGCAACGTCGTAGACAATTGAAAGATCTCCGCCGCTATTACCAAAAACTTTGTGCCATGCTTGGCGAGCTTCCCACGTAATCATTTGACGGTTGCTCCATGCAAAGTTTGCGCCACATGCCATTGCATTAAAATAATCAGTGCCTTCTTTGCTTGAAAAGGGCACACATGCAAGTTCGCGGTCAGGAAGTTTAATGCCATAATTCTCCATAACCTTCATCATGATCCGAATGTAGTCGGTTGCTATTTGGTGGCCAAGCCCGCGCGATCCGGTATGAATTAAGATAACCACTTGCCCTTCTTCAAGGCCAAATGCTTGTGCAGCTTCTTGATTATAAATTTGCTCAACAAAATCAACTTCAACAAAGTGATTTCCTGCGCCAATAGTACCAAGTTGATCCGCACCACGTTTTTTTGCACGATCTGAAACTTTCTCAGGGTCTGCATTGTCTAAGTGTCCATGTGATTCAATGTAACGAAAATCGTTCTCATTGCCATAGTCATGCTCTAGCATCCAGTTAACGCCTTGTTGTAAAACTTGGTCTAATTTTTTTTCTGAAAGTTTTAGCTGCCCGCCACGTCCGACGCCTGAAGGAATCCAATTATAAAGTTCTTGGCAGAGAGGTGCTAAATGGTTTTTAATGTCATTAATTTGTACATTTGATTTTAAAAGACGTACGCCACAGTTAATGTCGTAGCCAATGCCACCAGGAGAAATAATACCATCGGGATAAAGCATTGCGGCAACACCGCCAATGGGAAAGCCATAGCCTTCGTGCGCGTCTGGCATTGCTTGTGCGCTGCCAACAATGCCGCGCAGTGTTGAGACGTTGACGAGCTGGTTAAGTGTTTTATCACTGAAAACATCATCAAGCATTTTTTCCGTAGCATAAATGCGTGCGGGAACCAGCATATCGTGTCTGGTGCCAAATGGGATTTCCCAGATAACGTCACTGACTTTTCTGAGCATATCTTTAGTTATAGTAAACATTGTTTTTCCTCAGTTATTATTAAATATATTACGTTGGCCCTTATCTGAGGTGTTTGTTTTCTTTTTTATAAAATTAAAAATACTTTGTGCTTGTTTAACAGCATTTTGTGAATCCTGTAAGTCTGGAATGTCGTATTCTGACGGGTATCTGAATTTTGTTGAAAAAGGGTTTAGTAAGTTTGCTTGGTCTACTATTTTTTCGAAAGTAGTATCGAATTTCATGCATAGTTCTACAAGTTGTAAAAGATCATGCGTCTTTACAATCCGATGATTCTTGAAAACGAGATAAGCTTTGAGAGATTTTTTTGCTGTTTGTTGGCAGTGATAAGCGACAGCAGAGAAAAGCTCTAGTTTTAATAGCCCTTTTGCTGCACGTAAATCTTCGTGGGCTATTTGTAGCCATTGTTCATGATTTTGCATAGATCAACTCTCCGTCATTTTTTATTTTGTGACACAGAGTTGTTATATCTTGAGAATATTTTTCAAATTCTTCTTGTGTATAAATGATAAGATCTTTTGGTATTCCTAGGCCAAATAGTGCTTTTTG
>JAUIHA010000020.1 GCA_030432505.1 bacterium
TTTTCCATTTGAGCTTTTACTCTTGATCTTATTTTCTTTTCAACATTAATAACTTCAATCTCACCTTGCATTTTTTCAAGTAATAATTGAAGTCTTGTTTCTACATTAACAGCATTTAAAATATCCTGCTTCTCAGGACAAGATTTATTTGATTCTAGATCGTGTTGATAAACTTTATACAACGGCAAAAAAATCATTTGCAGAAAATGCTAAACTCAAAGAAAATCTAAAAATTAAAGAATCTGAAAGTATGGTTCTGCAAGATGAGCTGGTGAAAGTAAAGCGTGCATCGCAGGATATGGAATCACAAATGAGAGCCGTAAAACGTGAGGCTACACAAAAGGCACAAGAGCTCAAAAAACTTTCCGAAGAAAATAGAAACCTGGCGAAGCGAGAAAAAATGAGCAAGCGTGAAGCTGAACTTTTAAAAGCACGCCAAGAGTTAGCCAAAAAAGAACAACAAAAAAATACGCAAAAAAATAATAGTGCCAAAAAAATGTTAGTAAAGAAGCATGATGAAGAGACAATGCTGCACAAGGAACTTCAAAGCTTGAATCTTACTTCGACCTCTGATCCAAGTTCTTCTCGTTGATCTTTAATTATCTTGATATTGATGTCATCAGAGAGAAGGTACTCGATTTGGAAGGCAAAGTCTTCCTGCATGTTAAAATTCTTCTGAATTTGTGCATGCAGTTGATCGTTCAGGTCAATTGAAACAATTCCCTTAATTCCTCCTCGGCCAGATTGGTCGGTAAAGTTTGGTGTGATTTGTACGTACTTGAGCGAACGAGTAAGTTTGTCAAAGAATGCTGTTGCTTTTGGAATAATTTTTTTATTGCCTAAGAGCATGGTATGAAGATTTTGCATAAGCATTGCTGGAAAGTCAGCCTGCAGTGATGCATTTTCTGAGCCTGCAAGTAAAAGACTTAAAATTTGTTCTTCTCGTAGTGCTGGATATGATTCTAAAAGCACTGTCGGTTTTTGTAGTGACCCGGTAACTTGTAGGGTAACCCAGTATTTTTTAATTTTGTTTTTTGCAACAAGGTTAATGAGCGGGTCATTCATTTGGCTTGTCATGAATTGTACCTTGCCATACTCAATGTACAGCTTGTTATTCAAAAATTGCAGAAAACCATCATGCAGGCTGATGGCTCCATGAATTTTAGGAATTTCGTCATTGTGAACAAAGTTCATGGCTATATCAAAATGTGCCTGTGTATCAAGCGAGGTTGTTTTAATCAGCAGAGGCTCTTCACTTTTTATTATAACGCCCATATCAAATGGACGGTCAAAATAGTTTAAGAAACTAAAGGTTGAATAGAGTCCACCTGTTACATCTTCTGAAAATACATTGTTTTTTAAGAGTGATTTTTTAAGAACAAGGTTTCCTTGAAGGTTAAAATGTTTCTTTGGTGATTTTTGTATAACGGCGGTTCCATACATAAACCCATAAAAATCTTTTTTCCAGTTGATAAAAAGGTTATTAATTTCAAGAGGAACGTGCAGTTGGGTGATGGTGAGTGCAGGGGAGAGTGTGCAGGTAATTTTTGGACTTTTGATGGATCCTTTACTACATCCAAGGTGAAAATTCTCGATATCGATTTTTCTGTTTTTCGTATCAATAGTGAATGGTAGTGAAATTTTTTGTATCAAGTTGCGTGTTTCAGGAATGTAAAGCTGTCCGCCTTGCAATTTTATGTGGCCAGTCATTGTTTCAAAACTACTTTGATCAATTTCAAATAAAAGCTTTGCTTTTGATCCTAAAATTGTTCGCTTCATTTTGTTGCTAAAGAGTGATTCAAGAAATGGAAAATGAATAAAACCATTCAGGAGTGTGGTATTTGGTTTTGTAGAAAATGAAAATTGCTTACGTTTGTTTTCTACAAAAGAAAGATGTTCCATGTGTAGATGTGGTGTGAATGCAAGGTTCCCTTTAAAAGTACCTTGTTTCGTTTTCCCTTGAACGTATAATTTATTGTCCTCGTAGGAGAAAGAACTTTTTATCGGGATAAATTCGTCTGATGCTTTTTGTACGCAGGTAACATCAAATGATCCTGTAACAAGTTTTTGTTGGTGATTCAGAGTAAAGAGAAGATGGTCTGCAGGGATGAGCCAATCTTCAACACGTTGGTGTATATCTTTATCTGAAAAGAGCTGCGTCATGTTTACATCCTGCATATTCTTAAGAGATAACTTTGCTTCTCCTTGTTGTTGAGACCATACAAGAGAGCCATTTAAAAGAGCATTATTTTTATAATTCACCATGACAGAGCTGGTGATTTTCTCTGGTGTTATTTTTAGATTCCTAAGCATTACCTGTTTGATGGCAATGTTTTTATATGAGGCGTTGTTAATAATAACAATTCCATTTGTTTCTAAAAAACCATTCTTTATATGGCTTATGAACTGAATATCTCCTGTTCCCCGAATATCATTACTATAACGAGTAGAGGATTGGGCAATGTATTCATAAAGAGCGCTTAAAAGGTTGAGAGGAATACTTCCTGTTGCCTCATAAATACTATTTTTTTGAGAGCATGTTACGTTGAGTGAGCGTTTCTTGTTTGTTATATGCAGCATTGATCCGGAGGTGTCATGAGTACCATTAACGAAAATTTTTTGACCTTTATAAGTGAGAGAATTTTTGATAGTACTGAGCCACTCATTGTCTTCTTTTTTCTTAGAAAACGTGTTGGTTCCGTAAAGGTTGCTAACGATTAATTTTTCATTTAAGAAAATATTCCCTTTGTGAAAGGTGAGCTCTCCATGCCAAAAACTTGGGTTGCGTAGCATCTTTGTCTTTTTGATTTCAAAGAGACCTTGAATGTAGAGTGAAAGTTTCTTTTGATCAATCGTTGCATCAAGGTGTAAATTATGAATGCCAATCAGGTGTGGTTTTATCTCAAAGTCGTCAGTATTTGTGTCGAAAATATCAATTAGGTGATTCACAATCGCAATATTTTTATTCTTAATAGTAGTTTCTGCCGCAACATTATAAAAATTGATATGAAGTTGAATTTTATTTTTTAAGAGAATGCTGAGTAGTGGGATGTATATTTTCCCTTGCTTGAAAGACCAAGCGCAAGGTTTATTTTTTGGATTGATGGCACCATTTTCGAGCGTGATGGTCTGGGTGAAAAAATTAAAATAACAATGTTTTATATGCACATTTGCATGCCATTCTTTTTCGAGTAGAGAGATGATTTTCTCTTTGCAAAGGTTTTGAATATGCTCATTTTTTTGGACAATGAAAAGTGCAAGGAGTGACCCTAAAAATAAGGATGTGAGAAATCGAATAATAATTTTTCTCATGCTTCTTCACAGTTATGATTGCACCCATTTCCCATTACGATAATTGTATGTTCTTATGTAGGATACCGGAGCAACAGGGCAGGTCAAAGCAGTCATATATTTTTCTTTGTTATCAGTGAGGTAAATTGTTCCTGATGTTATGCGTCCATCGGGCCAAAACGTAACAATAGTACGGCCCTTTGTTGGCGGGAAGGTGACGCTTTTTTTTATTAAAGTTCGTGGTGTTGCTGGTGGTCCCTTAGCATTTTTTAAAAAGTTGAACGCAATGTTTTTATGAAGGTTTGTTACGATTTTTCGTTGACTGCCTGCTCCATATGTATAACTTTGAGCATCTATAAAAAGTTTTTGTATTCGGTGTGATGCAAGGGCTTTTTGTTGTAGAAAAGAAAATGTTACAAAAAGTTTGTGTACCTCACTTTGTAATAAATAACGTTTTGATATGGAAAACTTAGGAAGCGCAATGGCTGCGATAATAATAAGTATGCTCAGTGAAACAATAAATTCTACAAGAGAAAATGATTGTTGTTTTCTCACTAAACACTGCCGGATAAAAATGATAATGCTGAGCGAATAAGTTGATCAAGGCTACAGTTTTGCTCTTTATATTTTTCAGTCAGGTGTTGAATAGCTTGTGAAATTTCTTGGTTAGAATAGTTCAATGAGTTGAGGACATCACTGACATTTTGCCATTGAACAAAACTTTCTTGTGTCTCTGGAACAACAAGGCCGGCTGAAATCATTTTTTGTACTTTGTGCTTGAGTTGTACAATAATTTGTTCTGCTTTTTTCGCGCCAATGCCAGGTACGGTACTGAGTTGTTTGTCATCATGCGTGGTGATAATTTCAAGAAACTGTGCTGCTGAAAATGTTGAAAGGATACTCAGGGCGATTGAAGGGCCAATTTTTGAACAACCGATAATCAGTAAAAATACTTTGCGTTCTAGTTGTGTTTGAAAGCCAAAGAGTGAAGGGCCATTTTCTGAATTCCAATGCATGTATGCGTAGAGAGTTTGTTGGGCATCAACGGTGAGTCCCTTGGTATTTGGGATTAGTAGAGAATAGCCAATTTGTCCTGTTTCAAGAATAATGCTTTTATCGTCTACTTCTTTGATGGTTCCTAAAATATAATCGAACATTCTCGCTCCTTGTCCCAGAATATGTGTGAAACTTGACCAACAACTCTTATTGTACTACAAAGAAGAGTCTTGCCTATTATTAGTAACTAATTCAAGGGATCAATAATGAAGAAAATTCTTGTGATATCAGCGGTGGCTTTTTTCCTTATTGGGTATAGCCTACAAGCGCGAGAAACCACACAGCAATTGCCCAGTGATCTCAATACAACAGAGCAGAGGTCTCTGACAAAAACCTGGGAAGATATTTGCCGTGAGTCAAAAGATGCTGTGGTACAAGTAATATCTTATGTAAATGAGTATAATTTTTTAGAACCATACAAGGCGCCATCTCAAAATGCTGGATCAGGCACAGGATTTTTCATTAGTCCTGATGGAGAATTGCTAACAAATTTTCATGTTGTTCGTGATGCCGTTGTTTCGTATATTCAGATTCCATCGTTAGGACAACAGCGGTTTGAGCTTGAGTTTTTGGGTGCAGCTCCAGAACGTGATATTGCTCGACTACGTCTAAAACCAGAAGCGTTAAAAGAAGTTAAAAGTGCTTTGGGTCTTACGGAGTTGAATCACTTAAAGTTTGGCAACTCGGATGAGTTGTGTGAAGGTCAAAACATTATGACCATGGGGTATCCTCTTGGACAACAAAATGTCAAAGTTTCTATTGGTGATTTTGCTGGCCGAGAAAGTATGTCTATTGGTGAGTGCATTCAAACAACCGCAGCAATTAATGGTGGAAATTCAGGAGGACCATTTTTTAACAACAAAGGGGAAGTTGTTGGTGTTTGTACCATTAAGATGGTTGGTCAACAAGTTGACAATGTTGGTTACCTGATTCCAATGAATACGGTTAATGTTGTGATGGATGAAATGAAAGATGGAAATCTTGTTAAAAATCCATTTTGGGGAATTCACGTTATTCCAACTACTAAATATACACTTGAGCATCTTGGTAATCCTACTACTGGCGGTATTTATGTAACAAAAGTTGATAAGGGATCTTTAATTGATACTGCGGGGATTAAAAAGGGGGATGTGGTAATACATATTGATGGCTACAAACTTGACCATTTTGGTTTTCTTGATGCCTCTTGGCGAGCAGGTAAGGCGAGTGCGCTTGATTATCTTTCTCGTCTTAAATTTGGTGAACGTACAACGTTAGTTGTGTATCGTGAAGGGCAGCGTTTAGAAAAAGAGATTGAAATTAAAGATGTGCAGCCTCATAAAATAAATGTTCATTATCCATGGTTTATTGAGTCGCTTGAATTTGAGATTATTGGTGGATTTGTTGTAGTTGAGCTGACAATAAATCATATAGATATCTATAAAGAAGTCGCACAATACTACAATGATGAAAACTATTTTGACGATGTGCTTATAAAAAAATATAAGCAAAATAAAAAACGATTTGAGCCTCGTTTGATTATTACGAGCATTTTCCCATCGTCTCAGGCACATGAAACACGTTGTTTTCGAGATGGAGATAAAATTATTAAGAAGGTGAATGATCAACGAGTTCAAACAATTGAGGATTTCCGTACGGCAGTGCTTGCTGCAAAAGGTAAAGAATATCTGACAATTGAGGCTGAAGGTGGGTCGTTTGCAGCATTACCTCTTAAGAAAGTGATAGAAGAAGAGGCGATGCTTGCGCAGCGTTATTTCTATTATCCATCTGATTTGATTGAACAATTAGCTAGTTAAGTAAAAGGGGCATTCACAGAATGCACCTCAGGATGAGCGCCTAATATGAAATTGTTAGTTGGATAGGCGAATTTAAAATACCGTTATGCGAGTTCGATAATTCAAATTTTTTGTTCTTATCGTAGTAGTATTTACGAACATACGATGTCACCTTTATGTTGCTTTAGCTTTTTTATAAAGAAAAATAAAATTTTTAAAGGGAATAATAATTTGGATACCGGGTCAAGCCCGGCATGACATCATATTAGCTGATGAACATTTTCAGGCAGCAGGCAAAATGGCATTACATGAAGACTTTTTATCAAGCAAATCTTCTTAAATATTTTTTTTCAAAATATTCATATACTCATCAACAAATTTTTCCATCCATTCTTGTTTCAATAATGGTTCAGTGTAGTTAAAGCATAGATACATTTTGCCATGGACAGATTGTACGTGAAGCACTGAGATATGGTATCCAGCATTTCGGCTAGTACAAAAGTAGAATGATTTTAATTTAAGCGGGCCATACCAACGAGGGATAGAAAGTTTCCCTCTATTGGTTGATGCAAAGCCTCCATAAAAATATTTTTGATCATCGCCAATATTAAACATTTTTTTCAAATCAGCATTGTAATTGGTAAGAGACAAGAGGCCTTGGTTATTTATTTTCCCTTTAAGATTTTTGTTGTAATCTCGAGCAACATTCCAAAATGGCATGTCAGCAGAAATATTTTCATGATACGTGTTTAACACGGTATTATAAGCACCAAAGTGTTCATAGCTAATTTTTGGATCACAGTAGCGTCGTAAGTTAACCGCGGTACTGAGTGGAATGTTAACCGGTTTATTTTTGATTTTGCTTGCCGCCAAAAGAAGCGCGGCGTTGAGTGCAGCATTGACGGTAGTTTTTTCGGCATGGCATCGATCAATTAATTTCTTAAGATCTATATTATGTAATTTTTTATAAATATTTCGTGTTCTGCGTTTACTCAAGCGAGCAAATGATTGGTATGGCCATACTGATGCATTGCGCTCGTGTGCGTGGTCAGAATCTACTGCAGGAAACTCATCACTTGAGTATTCTTGTAAAAATGAGTCAACGGGAGGTTGTAAACTTAAGGATTTTAGGTTCGGAGTTTCACCTTTTACAAGTGCGGCATATGTAGAGAGAAACTCTTGAACGAAGTTTACAATAGCTGGGCCATCAGCAATTGAGCGGTGAAAGGTAAACATAAATCGATGATTTTCTTTGTGGGTGTAATGATTAATAAGACTTCCTCGCCACAAGTATTTGTTGATAGGAAATGGCTTATTAAGTTCATCCTCCACAGCTTGTCTCCAAAAGTGCTTTTTTGGACTAGATATTATTTTAAGTGGAATATCAGCGAAATGGTTTTTAAAATCAAAATAAAATTCGTTTTGATCCTGTTTGATGCTCGCATGCAGAAGTGGGTGGCGTTTATGCATGAGCTTAAGAGCCTTAATAACAAGTGGATAATTAAGTGGCCCACATACCTTGAAAACTGAAGTGGTTGTTGTGCAGCCATGAAGCTTATCGTGTACTAATTTAAAAAACTTTTCTTGATAGCCCAGTGCCCTTCGCTGGTCCATTTTAAATACAAAGAAGAGTGGGCTGAGTAGAATGATAATAACAAGAGCCTTGTATGTATTAAATTGTTTTTTGGATTTTTTGTTCATGGAATTACTCCCTTACGGTATTTTTAGCTTTGTTATTAAAGTTTTATCGTGAAAAAGAGAGAAAGTAAAACTGAAGTTCAGCCTTCTTTCTTCCATTGTTGAAATTCAACGTGGGGATGTGGTTATCTAGAAGATATCTTTTAGGGGAGTTTAAGAAAATGAAACGTAGTATTTGTTACCTTCTTTTGTTACTTGTTGTTTTGCCGATTAGCGCGAAAGAGCAGAAAAAAATTGTTTCCGATAAGCGCCTTGATCAACCAATTACTGACAATAAGTGGCTTGATGTTCAAAAAAAAGCAAAAGATACGGTTGTTCAGCTTTTTATTCAAACGGCAGAGTTTAATTGGAAAGAGCCATTTAAATCTCCTGAGCAAAGCAGAGCATGGGGGAGTGGTTTTTTTATCAATAGTGATGGCTACTTAGTTTCTAACTATCATGTTGTTGATGAAGCGGTGAAAGTACGTATTCAAATTCCTTCACTTGGTAAAGAACAATTTCTTGTTGAAGTAGTTGGAGCTAGCCCTGACCGTGATATTACGCTTTTGCGATTAACAAAAAAAGCAAAGCAAGACATTCTTGAGAAATTAAAGGAAATTCCGTCGCTGCCGCTTGGAGACTCAGATACGGTACTGCGAACGCATGAAGTGCTTGCGCTTGGTTATCCGCTTGGCCAACAAAAACTTAAAAGTACACAGGGTATTGTCAGTGGGCGTGAAAACTTACGTGATGAATCATACATTCAAATTACTGCAGCTATTAATGATGGAAACTCAGGAGGACCTTCACTCAACAAAGATGGTGAAGTAATAGGTATCAATACGGCCGGATTCTCACGAGCACAAAACGTTGGGTACATTATTCCTATTAACGATGTAAAAAGTGTGATTGACGATTTACATGATACCAAGCTTTTACATAAGCCATTCTTGGGTGGCGAATACAACATTGCCAATAAAGAATTGGTTTCCTTTTTAAAAAATCCATCGCCAGGGGGGCTTTATGTTTCTCGTGTTTATAAAAATACACTTTTAGACAAAGCCGGACTTCAAGCAGGTGATATGATTTATGCAATTAATGGGAACAAGTTTGATTTGTATGGTGAAACAAGCACCCTTTGGAGTGAAGATAGGGTACCGCTTGCTGCGCTTTTGAATCGTTTTAAACTTGGGCAAAAAATTAATATCTCGTATGCACGACAAGGCCAGCACAAAGAAACAACGTTTACGTTTGATGTGTTAAAGCAATTACCAATACGCTACTTTTATCCGGAATTCGAAAAGATTGACTATGAAATTATTGGTGGCATGGTGCTGATGCAGCTTACGCTTAATCATGTACAGCTCTTTGAAGAGCACCGTTCATTTCTTACAAAATATAAGAAACGAGAACATCAATATGAGCCACGTTTATTGCTTACTCATATTTTTAATGGTTCAGAAACACAAAAAGCACGTGTTTTTAAAGAGGTTGATCTTATAGAAGAAGTCAATGGCAAAAAAGTGCAAACGCTTGAACAGTTTAGAAATGCTGTTAAGCAGGATGAGCGTTTCTTACGAGTAAAAAATAAAGATAAAAAATTGATGGTCCTAGATCTTGCAAAAGTGGTAGAACAAGAAGATGAGCTTATTGAAGAATATTTTTATAAAAAATCAGCATTTGTTAAAGATTTAGAAAAAAAATTAACGAAAAAGGAATAAGGAGCATTCATGAATAATGGTCACAGTAGTGTTGTTCAGGTTTTTGTACAGGCAACGCTTTTTAATTGGCTTGAGCCATATAAATCTCCCGATCAACAACAGGTGTTTGGGACAGCTTTTTTTATTGATGAAAAAGGTCACTTAATTACAAGTTTTCATGTTATTTCTGGTGCTTCAAGTATTCAGCTGCAAATACCAACACTAGGAAAAGAACGATTTGAGGCTGAAACAGTTGGTGTGTGTCCAGAACGTGATATTGCACTCATCAAGCTTGAGCAAGAAGCATATGATAACGTAGTTGGCAAGCT
>JAUIHA010000169.1 GCA_030432505.1 bacterium
TTTCCCGGGTTGCCCTCGCTGACTTAAACGTTTTTGCGATGCTGAAAGGGCAATAATAAAGTTTGTGCCAAGCTTTTCAATTTCTTTGTTAACGCGGTATTTTGCACCTTCACCAATTGACATAACGCAAATAATAGAAATGACACCAATAATGATGCCAAGCGTTGTAAGCAGTGAACGGACTTTGTGTTGTCTTAATGAACGAAGTGCACTTGCAAATAAAATTCCTGCATTCATTTATTATCTCACCGGTTTATCCGCTACTATTCTACCGTCAATAAGTTCAATTACGCGTCTTGTTTTCGCTGCAATTTCAGGCTCATGTGTGACAATGATGATGGTTACTTGATGTTCTTGGTTTAATTGATTAAACATTTCAAGAATCACGTCACCTGTTGCAGAATCTAAATTTCCTGTTGGTTCATCAGCAAGCAAGATACTTGGCTTATTAATGAGTGAACGGGCAATAGCAACACGTTGCTGTTGACCACCAGAAAGCTGGTATGGATAATGATCAACGCGGTTGCCAAGCTCTACCATATCTAAAAGTTCTTTTGCTTTTTGGCGAGATTCATGCTCAGTGCTTCCTGCATAAAGCAGAGGAAGCCCAACATTGTCGAGTGCTGTAAGATCTGGTAGAAGATGGAACTTTTGAAATACAAAACCGATTTTTTCATTTCTGATTTTTGCAAGTTCATCACGTGTAGCTTGTGCAACATCTGTTCCATCAATGTAGTATTCTCCAGATGTTGGAATATCTAAACATCCAAGCAAATGCATGAGTGTTGATTTTCCAGAACCGGATGTTCCGGTAATTGATGCAAATTCGCCTTTAGCTATTTCAAGATCAATACCTTTAAGGGCAAGGAGTTTATTCTCGCCCATGACATATTCTTTTTTAAGATTTTTTGCTACGAGCGTTTTCATTTTTTCCCTATTCCTCCACCACCAACAATGCTTTTAAGAAAAGCACTGTCTTGTTTTGGCTCAAGAAATTCGGTGATAATGCTACTTTGCTGATCGATTCCCTTTTTAATTTCGGTGTAACGTCCGTCGTTTGTTCCAAGGGTTGCAATTACCTCTTTGATGGTTGATCCTTCCATAACAAAGAGTGATCCTTTGCCATTTTTCTTGCGCTTTTCAGGATAACCTTGGAATGTAAGATTATTTTCTTTTGCGTATTTTGCCAGGCTCAGGCCGTTAATTCTGAGTGCTTTGTTGGGGACACACAATGCATTTTTACTTTCAGCAACCTTGATTTCAACATTTGTTGTCATGCCAGGACGCAGAGATAAGTCTTTATTATCAACGCTAATAATGGTGTTGTAGGTGACAACATTATCAATGTCTTTTGCAAGATACTGGATTTGTTTTACTTTAGATTTAAAGTAGCGATTCAAAAAGGCATCAACAGTAAATACCGCTTCTTGTCCTTCTTTGACCATGCCAACATCAGCCTCATCAACATCAATGTGTGCTTCCATTTTTCGTAAATCTTTTGCAATAGTGAAAAGAACGGTTGCTTGAAGTGCTGCGGTTATCTGTTGACCAAGATCAATGTTTTTAGCAATTACAACGCCGTCTGCAGGAGCTTTGATAAAAAGATTATTATAATTTTTTTGTTGTTGCTCGAGTTGTGCCTCAGCTTGAATAACACGAGATTTGCTTGTTTCATAATTTTGTGTGATTTGTTCAAATGCATCTTTTGCAAGTTGTCCAGCAAGGAATAATTGCTCTTGGCGTTTATAGAAATTTTCTTGGTAAATAAAAATTGCTTTTGCTTCCATGAGGGCGCCTTCAGCTCGTTTAATACCAG
>JAUIHA010000170.1 GCA_030432505.1 bacterium
AAAACCTGCTTGCGGCTTCACGTATGAAACAATGCCCTGCTCTTGCAGTGTATCAAAAAATGAACATGCTATATCTTTACTTTGTTTAAGTTTTTCTTGATAACCCCTAAGGATATCTCGCTTATGCTCAAGGCCATAAAGCACTGCATACTGACCTATTACATTTGGACAACTATATGCACACGCTTGCACCGGCGTCATCGCCTTAATGAGCCGTGGAGATGCGGTTATAAAACCAATGCGCCAACCACTCATCGCAAGATTTTTAGAAAAGGAACCAACACGAACAACAAACTTAGACTCCGTTGTCCACTGTGTTACAGAATAAAAATCATCTTCAAACACAAAATCATCATAAATTTCATCAATAACAAGGTAGATCCCTTTTGACTCACAAATTTTCTTGAACGCTAGAAGCTCTGATTCAGTTAAAAATGTCCCTGTTGGATTTGAAGGGTTTGCAATAACAATCATTTTTGTTTTTGGCGTAATAGCACTTGTAACCGCATCCATATCAAGTTGCCAGCTCAAACTACCATTACTATCCTCCTTCATTGTAAATGCATGAGTAACAACAGGCTTTGCCTTGCAAAGTGTAATAAGCGGGCTATAAACGGGATACGTTGGTTCTAAAAGCAGCACCTCATCACCATATTCAAGCGTTGTCATAAAAAGTGATGTTAAACCACCAACACCCCCACTAGTAACCATAACATTCTCAATGCCAACAACGCAGCTGTGCTCTCTTGAAAGTTTTTCTGCTATTTTTTTTCGGAGCGGCATAATACCTGCAGAACTCTGGTAGTAATCAGCTTTATCAGTCAATAACATCTGACGTGCATACTCTTTTACTGATTTATCAACACCACCAAGCTTGAGTGCTCCTTGAGAAAACGAAATACAATCCCTGCGACTTTGTGCTAAGCTTTCAATTTTCTTAATCTCAGGCATAGGTATTTCAATCATAGATCTCCCTTTCAAAACAGACACACTTAACAACATAATGATGGTAAAAGCAATGACAAGATAATTAAAATAACGATCAATAAAAATCTTTATTTGCTCTCCCCAAACACGAATAGCTCCTGCAATAAGGAAAAATCTTGCGCCTCGCGCAAGAACAGAATAAAAAACAAACGGAATAAACGATAGTTTACAAAAACCTGCTGAAACTGTCACCGCTTTGTACGGTACTGGCGTAAATCCTGCAATTAATACCGCCCATGTTTCATATGTTTGGTATTTTGCAACAATTGAATTAAACGTTGCTTCAGAAATAATCCATGTTACAAGACGAATACCAACGCTATCCCACATGACACTACCAATGAAATAGCCAAACATTCCACCAATCGTTGATGATAATGTTGCAATTGCAGCATAATACATTGAATTTTTATTCTTCTCAACACAATACAAAATTAAAAGAGGATCAACAGGAATAATAAAAAACGAAGCCTCTATAAAAAATAGAATACTCAACCAAGCAATAGCAAACGGTGAATGGACTTTTTCTGACATCCAGTCATATATATCCCTTATGAACTTCATACTACCCTCAAACAATAATGATTAGTTCAGATATTTTTTGTTCTACTTTGTACCTGAAAGTAACGCCTTAAGGTAATCCTCAAGAGCATCAACGGATACACGTTCTTGCTTAAGCGTGTCTCGATCACGAATTGTCACCTTGTTGTCATCAAGACTATCGAAGTCAAATGTCATACAAGCTGG
>JAUIHA010000021.1 GCA_030432505.1 bacterium
ATTACAGGATTCTCTCAGTAATGAGGCTAATATCTGGCGCAAGTACCGAGAGCAGAATGATCGTTCGATTAAAAGCCTTAAGGGCAAGTTTATTTATGAGATTATGTCTCATACACAGTCGAGCTGTAAGGTCTTCGATTTTTATGGCTCTTTGTATTGGATACAAAAGATTAATGGCTATGTAGTAACCCTTGTGTATCGTTATCCTGAAGCAATTCGTTCCCCGCTGATCAAGATTCAGAATTCTCTTGATGATTATGATCAATTGAAATCAATGAGAAATCCCATTTACATAGCCTATATCTTTACGTTCATCTTGGTAACGCTGCTTATTCTCTTTTTATCGGTGTGGTGTGCTTTTTATCTTGCGCGTGGTATCAGTAAACCAATTCAGGAACTTCTGCAGGCCATGCAAACGCTGCGTAAAGGAAACTTTTCTATCCAGGTGCCTGATAACCCACGCAGTGATTTAAAGTCGTTAACACAAGGTTTTAATGAGATGACGCAAGCGCTTGCACTTGCACACAGTGAGCTTGAGCGCAAAAATCATGATATGTTGATGATTCTTGAGCATATCAATATGTCTGTTTTCTACATTAATCAATTTGGACGCATTGTGACCTACAACCCGGCAGCAAAAGATCTTGTAAAAAAATATCTTGGGCTTGAACGGTTTAAAAATAAGCGAATTTCGTTTTTTGGCAAAGAAGTGCGTGATGAATTTATGTCGCTCCTTCGTGAACTTATTGCTAAGGAAAAGAAATTTTTATCACGTGAGGTTGCCTTTACCTTCAAGGGCCAACAGCGTTTTTTAATGGCATATGTTACCGTTGTGCAAACAAACACATTGTATCAAAAGCGTGATCAAGGGTTGTTACTTGTTGTTGAGGACATTACCGATATTGTTAAAGCAAGTAAAATGAAAACATGGCGAGAGGCGGCAAAGCAGGTTGCGCATGAAATTAAAAATCCACTTACGCCCATTCAGCTTGCAACACAACGTTTGCAGCGTAAATACAGTCATCTTGATGATAAAGCGTTTACTGATTGTACAAATACTATTTTGAATCAAGTAACAATTATTAAAAACCTTGCCGCTCATTTTTCTCAGTTTGCTTCATTGCCAGCAGTGTGTGTTGAATCCGCTGATATTAATAAAATAATTAAAGAAATAGTTCAGTTTTATCAGGTGAGTTATTCAGAGATTATTTTTGAGTGTGTGCTTGATGATTCGCTCCATGCAGTAAGCACTGATAAAGAAAAAATAAAACGGGTGCTTGTCAACTTGCTTGATAATAGCGTAAAGGCACTAAAAAGCGCAACAAATATCACGCAGCCAAAGATTGTTGTTTCTACAATAGTTCCAGCACAAAAGCGTCAATTTGAGATTATGGTACAAGACAATGGTCCTGGTATTACGCCAAGTTTGCAAGATAAGCTTTTTTTCCCGTATGTTTCGAGCGATAAAAAAAATATGGGTCTTGGCCTTGCAATTGTTAAAGACAGCATTGTACAGCTTGGTGGTAGCATTGATTTGCACAATAAAAAGCCTGGAGTTGCTTTTACCATTAAGTTGCCTCGATAATGTTTATAATTGAACATAATTCTGTATATTTGCTAACAGTAAAGCACATTATTATTTCCAGATTTAATTTAAATAAGGGGGATACATGAAAAAGATATACGCGCCTTGGCGTCACGAATATGTGACCGGTAAAGAAAAAAAGAAGCGAAAAGAAGACCTGGTAAACCAATGTGTTTTTTGTGATGAATTTGCGCAAGGCGATGATGAAAAAAATTTGATTCTCAAGCGTTTTAAGCACTGTGTTGTCATCATGAATTATTATCCATACAATGCTGGTCATGTCATGGTTATTCCATATGAGCATAAAGGCGACTTGAGAGATTTAACACCTGAAGTACGTGCTGAAATGATGGAAGCCGCAAACGTAACCATGCAGGTGATTGAAGATGAAACAAAGTGCCAAGGGTTTAACGTTGGTGTAAACATGGGTGTTGCTGGTGGCGGAGGAATTCAAGAACACGTACATATTCATGTACTGCCACGCTGGGTTGGCGATACCAATTTTCTTGCTACACTAGGTGATACCACACTGATTTGCACAGATTTTAAAGAGGTATATGCTTCATTTAAAAAAAGGTTTGATGACGTTTCAGTTTAAACTATCTCTAGGAGGCTGTATGAAGAACAAAGCTCTTTTTAGAATTGTCTTATTCATTACATGTTTTGGATCATATTCATCAAATGTACAATCGTTTGAGCGAGAAGTGAGTGCATTTGAAACGAGGTTTTGGCACAATTCTCCGGGTGCTTCAGACTCATCGCTCGCTCGTCGTATGTCTGAACAAATGGACAGACTTGAGCGAAGAATTAAGAATATTCATCAAGAGTTTGATCAGATGTCTCGTATGATGGAAAAGCGCTTTGGTAAGTCTTCTCAAAAGCGAGTGGCGTCTTCTCAAGAAAACGTAAGTGTTTCCGCCAAATGGCTTGAAGAAAAGGGCAAAAAAATTTCATACCAGCTGCTGGTTAAACTTCCTGGATTTGATAAAAAAAATCTCAGCATCAACTTAAGAGACCAAGAAGAACGTGGCAAAAGCAAGAAATATGTTATTGTTTCAGGGAAAAAACAGTTTGATAAAAAATATCATGAGAGTAGTGAGCAAACAGCATTTTTCTTTGAACAGGTTAATGGTCGTCAGCAGCGCTTTGAATATAAAATAAAACAAGAGAATGGTTCCGTTGAAGTTATCATTCCACTTCCTGACAATGTTGAAATGGGGCGAGATTTAGGAACATTTGAACGTGATGTGTTAACAATTGCGTTTCCTAAAGTTGGAGAAAAGAAGCGGGTAAAAGATACGCCAATTCGCATTAAATAATACAAGCGCGCTTATTCTGAGGGGCGAACCCTTACAGAATTGCGCGCTACTTTTTTGCTTGCTTTTTGTAGAACATCTTTGATTGCTTTGATTTCTGTAATCTTACGCTCAAAAATTCCTTTAAGCGATTTAATAAGACTTACTTTTTGTTTGCTTGGAATCTCTTGGTCTTGCGAGACTATTTCGTTGTATTGGCTAATTTGTTCAAGGCCATGCATTGATGATGCTTGGCGAAGCTGTGCAGTCAGTAGCAATTCCTTACGAGTTGCTTCAAAGTCTGCAGCGAGCTCTAATGCGACTTCATTCCTTTGCATTTCTGGGTGGTTGATTGTAAGGGTTTCATCAATCAGTCCTTTGAGTGATACAAGCTCTTGAGGCGAGAGAATATCTTGTTGTTTTATTATTCGATGCACTGAGCGTAAGAAAGCGATGTATTTACCTTGAGCTAAAGGATTTTTCAGCGCAGGAATGCTTCGTTGATAATGTTCAATTTGTGCGAGGTAGGTCGCTTGCTTCTCAGCTTTTTCAAGCAGTTTGGTTACTGCTTCTTCTACTTCTTCTGTTTCAATTCGTGTGAGTGATGCATCAAAGGTATTTTTGTACGATGCGAGGTTTGTTGATGCACTTCCTTTTGATAAAAGAAGTTTAAGGTTGTGGATGTCTTGGGCGGACATGTTTGCACGGCTGGTAAACAAATTGCTGATTATTTGCACCAATTTATGCTTTGCTTTTCTTGAAAGATGTTCATTGGTGTTTGTATAGCGAATCATACCAGAGAGATGAAGGATTTTTTGCTTGTCTGAGCTGAATGTATAGTATTGCTTAAGTTTGTCTGCAAAATCTTTATTTGCGATAGCAGCAATAGTTTTTCTTGCTGGTCTGCATACTTGGAAAAGTTGTTGTCCATTTGTTGTTCTATTCACCCCAGCAAAATTGTCATCATTTGGTCCTACGAGTATTTCATGACAATTGTGGTGTGAGAGTGAGCTTTGATTAATCCATACCTTGCGTTGGTAGTATTGACTCCAGAGTTCAAGGTTATGGTCTGGTATTACCGGATTTTTAAGATGCAGCGTTTTATAAAACAAATCATGTTCAGTAGGGCGGAAGCTAAAGAGTTGTTGCCCATTGTTTGCCTGGCTGCAATTATTTGGTCCAACAATTGCTTCATAAAATGACTTACCGCAATAGCTACTAGGATTGACCCAGATTTTACGTCCCTTGCCGAGTGAGCCTTGGACCTTACCCCCACCAGCGTAGAGTGCCCAGAGCTCAAATTGGTCTCCGTATGAGATGGTTCCGGTTACGCCATTTGGTGAAACCAGCTTGAACAGTTGAGGACCATTCTTTGTATATGCATTACTTGGAGGTGCTGCCAAAATTTCTAGATGCTTATCACTGAAAAATCTACTTTCTCCGTGAACCCATAAAATGCGTTTGCCTCGGTGGCTTGATTGGAGCGTAACAATATCGCCGAACTTAATGCCAAGTGGCGTGAGGTCGGTACTTAATTGTCCAAGATAATCACCAATTTCAGCTTGCCTACTTTCAAGGTGTGTATTTGAATATGCCTTGCATAAAAATGAGCGCAGGTGTGTGAGGTCTTTTATATTATTTTTTTGTCTACTTTCAAAGAGCTTTTGAATTCCTGCAAAAACGCGTTCTTCATGTGTTGTGTCTGTTCTGCTATTCAAAAGATTACTTGCTGTTTCATACGCTCTGATTTTGTACGTAAAGTTTTTTGCCTTATCAGCTTTTTTCATGATGTTATCGAATTGATTAAACTCAATTGCTTGTAGCTCAAGCGGTGATACATATTCAATAGCAAACATTCCCCAATCATTTGCGCGTTGTCTTTGCTGAGGAGTATATTCTTTTCGGCGGAAAGAGCGCATTCTTCTTCTGAGTGGTTTAGCAAAGACATAAAACTCATGATTTTCAGTATCAATAGTAATTTTTTTATCAGATGATGGATGCTTGATTTCAAGCGTACTGCTTGAAGCAATAGGTCCATCTCTGAGTGAATTTCGTTCGAACGTGAAATAGTCTTTACCTCGTTTGTGAACGCCAAGTGTTGATTCTTTTTTACCTCGCTTTGAAGTTTGCTGCAGACCAAGTGTTGATTCTCCAGCAAGCATTTTGAGGTGGTAACCTTTTTTTGCATAAAGCGGGAGGAGTTGTAGTTCATCTTTGTACCAAAGGGCTTTTCCTCGTTGTTTTGTTTTGACAATAAAAAGGCATGCACCAGTGCTTGGAGAATTAGTACTTTTTTCTAGGCCAAGCAGATACTCAGCTCCAGCATTTCCTGCATAGTCCATACTCAAGTAACTATCAGTGAGCAAATGTCTAATGCGAACGACATCGCCATCTTTAATGGCAAAAAGGCTTAAGTCTTGATTGATTAAATTGGTAAGCACTCTGATAGTGCGATGATGTCGACTTAATTCATCAATTTGGAGCGCACTATCAAGTAAATCTCTTAAAAGGGTAAGGCGCTGTTCATTTTGATTGCTGCGTGCATTACACAGGCCATTAAGTGCACGAATGAATGCTAGTTGGTTTTCCAGAGAGACACCTTCTTTTATCATATCAAGGAGTTCGCGATATAAGCTTATTTTTGTTGCATAATTGCCTTCGCTGTACTTCGCTTGTTCAAGCGTAACATTAAATCTATGTGTATTTTTTTCTTGTCGGTATGACTCAACATCTGTCCCTTCAAAATGCTGCATACCAAGCAATGTATTTGATGATAAAATGATAAAAAAGATAAGACGTTTCATCTAAATTCTCCCACCCCTATGAGATTTCGTTTTCTTATTTTATACTAACAGCTTGGGTAGTTTTTTCGCAATAAAATGAAAGAACTCTAGTTTTTTCTGGAAGTTTTCAATAAACTACTTCGTGAAGTATTTTTAACAAACATTCAATGCTAAAGGGATTTGTATGTTTAATTCTCCTGTTTGGCACTTAATAAGTATTTCAGATTGGATCAGTAAATATCTTATTTTACTTGGTCTTTTCTTTTTATCCGTTTTTTGTGGAGCGGTTGTTATCTATAAATTTCTTGCATTCCGACGTCAAAAAAATCGCATGCGTCAGTTGCTTCGTCTTGTGCGTCGAAGTAAATCACTAAGCGAACTCGCATCACTTAGTAATGAATTTGCTGGAAGCGTTGGTGGCGTTTTTCTCAAGGAAAGTTTAGGAAAACTTAAAGGAATGCTTTCAGATGATGCAAGTGGATTAACGGTACAGCAAGTTGAGCAATTGGATCTTTTTATGACGCAAGACATTGATGCGCTGATCATGGAAGAAGAGTCGTATCTTCCGGTGCTTGGTACAAGTTCTGCGGTTGCGCCGCTCATTGGACTATTTGGAACAATTTGGGGTTTGATTCATGCCTTCATTAGTATTAGTCAAGAGAAATCTGCTGATATTGCGGTAATTGCGCCAGGTATTGCTGCTGCGCTTTTAACAACGCTCGCGGGTCTTGTTGTTGCTATCCCTGCAATGATTGCATTTCACTATTTTTCTAATGGTTTAAGAAAGTTTGAAGTACAGCTTAATGACCTTCAAGATCTTGTTTTAATGATGGTAAAAGAACAGTTTTTGAAATAGGAGGCAAGCATGAGAAGGCCTAGACGTTCACGCAGGCGCCGCTTTGTGATGCCCGAGGTATCATTGACTCCGCTCATTGATACAGCTCTGACATTACTGATTATTTTCATTGTAACCGCGCCAGCTATTCAAAACGGTATCAAGGTTGATTTACCATTTGGGAAAAGTAAAGAGGTTGGTCAGCAGCAAGAATTTGTAGTTTCAATCAATAAAAAAGAAGATGTATTTTTCAATACCTTTCCTGTTGCCAAAAGCAATCTGGCAGAAACCGTTAAAAATGCTCTTATTGGAAAAGAAGATATGCCTGTTTATGTTCGAGGAGATCAAGCAATTTCGTATGGAAAGGTTATAGAAATTGTTGATAGCTTGAAACAAGCAGGAGTTAAATTCGTTGCTATGTCGACATCACCTAACGCAAAATCATGAAAAATAGACTGAGTGCTGCTACGTATTTTCTTATATCCTTTGCATTTCACGGCATTCTTCTTCTGATGTTTAATTTTTTCGCAGATAGTGGCGTTATTCATAAGAAGTTTCTTGTTTTAGGGGCGCATTCTAAAAAACCAAGTCATGCGCTTTATAAGCCAATGAATAAACCAATTCCGTTTGTTGGAGGAAGAAGGCCTCAGCGTAAAACGCCTTGTCACCCATCAAAAAAGAAGCAACCTCAAAAGAAAAAGGCACAAGCAAAGCTTCAGAATAAAAAGAAGCAAGCTCCCAAGAAAATCAAGAAGCCCCAGAAAAAGGTAGCCGCAAAGAAGAATGCAAAAAATCTGAAGAAAAAAAACCATACTACTCAGAAAAAAAATACTAAACAAACGTCCTTTAATAAGAAAGATACTCAAAAGAAAAAAATAATAAACCCACAAAAGAAGACGCCAAAAAAACAAGTGCAACAAATAGAGCAAAAGCCGCAAGAGAAAAAGAAAGTTGTGCAAAAAGCTCAAGAAGTCCTTGAAGATGAAATAGATTTTGAAGATGATTTGGTATTTTCTCTTTTAGAAACGAATGATCCAAAAATACGTGCAATGCAAAAGCAAATACAAGCGGAAGTGTTGCGTTGTTGGCAGCCTCCGGTTGGTGTGCCAAAAAACACTGAATGCTGTGTGCAGTTTGTGATTGATAAAAAAGGAATTGTTTCACAGTTTGAATTCTTAACCAGATCCAATATTCTAATTTATGATTTGAGTATCTCTCGAGTAGCAAAGAAGTTTAAATTCGCGAAAGTTCTTTGGGGTAAAACCTTCGTCATAGATTTTCGCCAGTAAGTTCAGGATAGGAATAGTATGAAAAAAAATATCTGCACCGCAATACTCTTGAGTTTTATAGTTTTTTCCTGCGCGTCAGCACAGCACTATGTTGGTGTTCCATCATTTTCCTTTAAGGTTTCTCGTGATAATACAAAAAAAAAGAAGAAAAGAACGTTTGCCCCCATTAAAACGATTGGTGTATGCATTGGTGAAAATGCCGATGTTGAGAAAATGGCAAAGGTTATGAAGTATGATCTGGAGTTTACAGATCAATTAACGTTTGCCATTAAACGTTCGGCTGCGCATCTTAGTGAAGAGAAGCTCGATAAGCTTTTTAAGAAAAAAGATATATCGCTTTGTGTTCAGTTGAGCCCTAAACAAGTCAAAAAAAAGAAGAATCTTTTTTGGACAGTGAAACTACCTGGCGTTGAAGCTGTTGTAAAAGATACCGCTTCAAAATCAACAGTATTCAAAAAAACGTTTACCTATTCAAAGAAAAACCTCATACATGATGCCCATAAAATTGCAGAAGAGCTTATTGTTAAGCTTACGGGCAACAAGCCGGTGTGTTTGAGTTCTCTTGCGTATTGTAAGCAGCTTTCTCCTCAGCAAAAAGTTATCTGCGTTGCCGACTATGCTGGATTTAAAGAAAAGATGCTGATTCCGCATGAAAAACTTAATGTTGCACCGTGTTGGCACAGTTCCGCACCGTATCTCTTTTATTCACAATTTACAACATCTAACGTGCGTTTGATGTCGTATAACCTTTCAAACAAGAAACAACAGATTATTTGTTCATACGATGGTATGAATATGCAGCCGTCATTTTCAGAAGATGGCTCCAAGGTAATTTTGTGTATGACTGGCAAACATGGTAATTCAGAGCTCTTTCTCTTTGATCAAAAAGTGTGTGATCGTCTTGGAAAAAAAGTATACACCCCAATAACAAACAACCGTGGAAGCAATTCATCCCCGTGCTTATTGCCAAATGATGATGTTGTATTTTGTTCCGATTTTCAGACAGGCAATCCGCAGTTGTACTACTATAAAAAAGAGACCAGAGAATCCATGAGAATTTCTACGGGGTCTGCGTATTGTGCCGCTCCTTCATACAATGCATGTAAGAATGCATTGGTGTACACACGTCCGGTGCGCGGGGTGTTTCAGCTTTTTTCACTCTCGTTTACGCAAGATGGTATTAAAGAAAAGCAGCTGACATTTGGTCGTGGCGATAAGGTTGATCCAAGTTGGTCTGATTGCGGACGATAC
>JAUIHA010000022.1 GCA_030432505.1 bacterium
TGTTCAATGTTTGTCGCATTTTTACGTCACATCGAGGAGGAAAACCCTCAGGGACATAAAAATCACGATACAAAGATGTTACGAAATCAAGTTTTTTGTCATGAGGCAATACATGCTCAAAAAAAGAACCAACATTTAGTGTTAATTGCTTTCTTTGATGATCAGTGAGTACAACAACACCCTCACCACTCCCTTGTAAAGCATTACAATTATCAAGCTTCTTAAGGTATCTTTCCTGGATGCTAAAAATAACTTTTGCTGCTGCATTAAACTCTTTCTGTTGTAGAGCAGACCCTTTATTCCCTTGGGTTGCACATACGTTGCTTTGAACAATTCCTAAGATAATAAAAAGAAACATTATTATTTTTTTCATATAACCCCCGCCAGATATATATTTTTCATTGTTTTCCGACCATTAGTATCAGTCTATCATATATTTTCAATTTGTCAATTAATTTTTAATTGCAGCTATGGTAGGCACTTATCAGGTAAACCCAGGTTTAAGCAAAAAGAGACACCCTCCTAGAGGGCCTATTGAGAGAACTCCTTAGAGCATGAATCCTCAAAATACTCCTGATCTTCTCGATCCAAAAAGCATAAATAAGCAAGATGGTCATAGTAAAATCTATAGTAGTTTAACTCCTGATCACTTTCATTCCCCAGCATACTGAACTGGAGAGACTTAAGAAATTTAATTTGTTCGGTATAATTCAAGTTTTGAAAATAGTGTTTTACTCTTCGTACAAGCTCTTTTTTCTGTGGCCCTGTCAAAATTACTTGTCCTGAATCTTTTGTATACAAAGCCTCACATTCATTCAGTTTAAAAAAATACTCTTCTTCAATGTACCGTGTTACCTGGCAAGCCGATGAAAAATCATCATCAGGGTAATATCTTACTATTTTTTTGACTGGCGTCACGATGTATTCTTCACCCATTTTCGATGGAGAAAAAATACTCTTTGGCATATGTGATGACACCCATTTGGAAATCTGTGCAAGGTAACTGGTAGCACTAAGATTCTGAGAAATCCCGCCAAACATCACCGTACTTAAAATCAATACCCTTACTACCCCACCAAACGAACGCATAAACATGAAAATTCCTCAATAATTCATCAATTACCAGCCATTTCATCAAAAAGTCTCAAAATGGCTTTTTTGAAACCCCTCCCAAAAGGGCACTCATACTATCAAGAGATAACACAAAGTTCAAGAAGAGCTTGTAAAGCTTAGTAAATACACTATAAAAAAGAACGGAGGCATTGAGCAATGCCTCCGTATAAAACTTTAGATAAGACGGTCTCTATCAACCTTTTGACCAGACATCGAAACCTTACGGAGATAGCCAACAAGGCTACGGTCACGACTTCCAACAACCAAGAATCCCTTGATTTGGTCATTTTTTATCAAATATTTTCTGTGGCTATTTTCACCATTCTTAGTAATTACTTCCATACCAGCTGGGGGGTTGTTAACTGGGCCCATTGTTACAATGCTCGTACCAAAAAAACGTGATAAGTTTGCTCTAAAGGCTCCTTTATATTCCTTATTTTTTCCAACCATGCCATGTGCTGCAACCTTACCTTGCTCTTTAGCATCACGCCATTTTACACTTCTCACGTCCTCACCAGTAACAATGTCTTTTACCACAACACAGTCACCGCCAGCAAAAATGTGCTTATTCGATGTGCGCATTGAAGCATCTACTTTAATACCACCAAGCTTATGAATCTCCAACCCTGCACCACGTGCAAGCTCAACATTCTGCTTGAATCCTATAGATAAAATCAGCATATCAACATCAAGATGTTTACCACTTGAAAGAAGAATTTTTGTAATTTTTCCATCTTTATAAAACACTTCTTTTACCGATTCATTCTTTAGAAATGCAACGCCCTTTTTTTTCATATGTGCTTGTAAAATCTGCGAGCCTTTCTCGTCGCAACGTCTGTGCATTACTCGGCCATTCCGGTCAATAACAGTTGTTGCAACATCAAATGAAAGAAGCGCGTCTGCGCATTCAAGCCCAGAAAAACCAGCTCCTACAACAGCCACCTTTTGCGGACGCTGCTTATAGAGATAGTCTTTGATGTTGCTCACATCACTCAGCGTTTGATAGGTAAATACACCGTACTCAAGCGCTTCACCACTTGCAAGTTTAATGCTTTTCTTCTTAGGGTTAATTGATACAACTCGTGCATGATCACCAAGAATAAGGTCTATATTTTTCCATTGCTGCCTGCGTTCATTAAGAATGGTAATATGACGAAGCGTCTTCTCCCCAGCCAGGTAATCCTCAAGATTACACTTATTGTATGGTCTTTCTTTTTCATATGAAACACAGGTAACATCAGCACCTCGATCAAACCAGCGCAACTGCTCAGCAGCTGCTATACCGGCTGCTGAAGCTCCAACAATGACATACTTCTTTTTTTCAATATTTGAAGCAAAGAAGTTATTTTTTTTCTGAGAAAAATTCTGCTGTCTCCAGCTTCGAAACTGATTTCTGAAGCCAAAAAATCCAACACCCGTTGCTAAAACAATAAAAAAGAGGAGTAACTTTTTTATTTTTCCCATAGGTAAACTTTCACTATAAAACATACATAAAATCCTAGTAACATCTGTTGTTGATTCAATCGTACCTTACTAGTATATTCTATAGCCTAACTTTTTCAAAAAAGCCTAATTTTCCACCCCTTTTGCTATTGCAACTATCTTGCCAGCATTGGCTCTTACGAGTTCATGAGGGGTAGCACTGCAAAGCGATACATCTGAACCGCCACCGGTGTATACAATATCTCGAAGCATTACTCGTTCATCAATAAGAAAAATCGCTTCATAACCAAATGATGGAACACCACCGCATGGATACCCTGATTTTTCAAGAACCTGATTGGGCTTTGCTCTCTTTACCTTTTCTACCCCTACCACCTCACCAACCTTTGCAAGATCAACACGATCCTCACCCTTAACAATAGCAACCACCAGTTGGTCATCAGGAGTAACCAGACAGATGTTCTTTACAAAGTCTTCAGGGCTTCCATTTACTGCTTGAGCAGCCTCTGCTACCGAATGGCACGACTGCTCAAATACCAAGTGCTGAGCATCTATATCATTATTTTTAATGTATTCCTGTAATTTTTTTTCAAATTCTTTCATCATTCATCCTCAAAAAGACCATTTTTGCCTTTATATACCATTACGTTTTTTAGCTATGTTATACAATAAATTTATTACCTACAATTTATTACTCGTATTTTTGTTGGCACTGCCATGCCATGCTCATACGCCAACACAGCCAATTCAACAAAAGATGCCTGTTGAACAAAAAAGTGATGATGGTCATGAAAAGATTACCATCCCATCTCGAATAGTAAGTGCACTCATACTTCTTGCATGTTTAAACCACACACATTCTCAAACAAAAGAAGTAATCACAAAACAACTCAAGCCAATTAATCTTCTTAAAAACTTAGCATACAATACTGCGGCACATTTCAACGCGACATTGTGGCATGAAATCGGCCACGCAGTAACTGCCAAGTTTTTTACTAAAGAAGCAGTATCAATTACCATTGGGTCTAAACTTGAAAATAATCAACAACCATTGCTGAATGATAAACTTATCAGCATTAATAACTTAGATTTTCATTTGGGTGAAACACAGTACTATCCTAATCGCAATATGAAACAGTGGAAGAAAATCTGCATATCTCTGTCTGGTGGTATTGCAGGAATTATTGGAAACTTTTTCTTTAAACTTATTACTAACTACCTGCAAAATACTGATAACGTTAAGAAAGCACTTTGTGAGGCATGTTCACTTGATTCACATTATATGTGCGACCTAAGCAATATTTTCATTCCATTTTCAGAAAATTGTGACGCAGCATCAATCTATAAAGAATTATCTATTCCAATTAATAGAGCACAAGAAGAAATTGCTCTATTTAATTACCTTGTCCAACTTGCAGGAAGCACCTATATCACCATAAGAGAAACTACTAATGAAAAAATATCATCTCGCAATACCGCAATTATTACATTCATTAATAATACCTTGCTTAATAATTATGTTCGTTTTCATCTATAAATGAGGTTTTCCAATGCTTTTAAGACAAACACATAGAATAAAATTCATAACAGTATTTTTACTACTCTTTGCCTTCTCTTCTAGTCTTTTTTGCAACTCATCAACAAATGCCAGCCTTTCCTCTTTTCAAGACTCAATAGAACAAAAAGATACTGCAAAAACAATAAATTTTGGTGAATCGATACATCTATTTGGTGCCGTTCTCTCTTTAGCTAATCTCTGCTTACTCAAAGCAATAACAAAGAAAAATAAAAAGTTTAGTGAAATGCTTGATCAGCAACTAACAAAAGAAAATATTTTAAAAAATTTCGCCTATAACTATACCACAAGATTGAACGCTACTTTTTTTCATGAATTAGGACACGCGCTTGCATCAAAAATATTTACCGGAAACCCAATTGATATACACATTGGCAGCGCATCAAAACAATCTGCTTTGATCAAGACAAAACAGTTCAGCTTTAATCCACTCCTGCCAATGCGAGGCCAAGCTCAAGTTATTCTTCCCAAACAAAAAGCTCAACGCGTAATAACGCTCTTAGCTGGCGGTTTAACCGGCTGTTTAGGCCATTTTCTTTATAAAACAATCGCTTATCTTTATCAAAAAAAGGTATCAGGAAAAGCATCAGTACACCCACTCTCTTTTGATTACATCTATAGAAGAGAACTTGCTAATGCCTTTATTCCTCTTAGTGAAACGAGTGATGCTGCAAGAATGTATCAACTTTTTGGATTCAACGATCAATTTAAGATATTGGCAGCAATTACCTACACCACTGAGTATATACTCACAGCAAAGAACATCGCTAAAAAATATTCTCTTCCTTTTGATGAGGCCGCAATGTTCACGATGGTAAACGCAGGGCTTGAAGGGTATTTTCAACTTGATTACTAAGTTTTGATATCAGGATTTTTTCACCTCAAGAACTGAAACCATAAGCGGCATTTCATGAATAGCAACCAACTGTAACCCAGCCTGCTTAAACATTGATTCAAACTCTTCTTGTGTACGCTCTTTGCCGCCAAATAGAACAAGCATCATCATATCAACATCCTTGAGAATGTCTGGCTCATTACCCGCTTTAACAACACCATCAACCATCAATATGCGAGCGTCATTATGCATGGCATCACGCACATTTTTAAGTATTTTGATAACATCAGCATCACCCCAATTGTGAAATACCCGCTTGAAAATATAGGCATCAATGTCGCGTGGAACCTCTTCGAAAAAGCTTCCCGCTTGTACCTGACAACGGTCAGTAAGATTGTTTGCTGCGATATATTTTTCAGCAACCGGCTTTACATGAGGAAGATCAAAAATCATCCCCGTTGTCCCATCATACTTTTTCAAAATATTAACCAGCAATCCCCCTTCTCCACCTCCAAGATCTGCTATACGTGAAAAACGAGAAAAATCAAAACTTTCAGCAATTGTTGAGTCTTCTTTTGTAGAAAATGATTTCATGCCTAAGTCAAAACGCTCTGAAGCATCAGGATGATCAGACAAGTAGTCATAAAAACCTTTACCATAAATATGAGTAAACGCATCAGCACCCGTTTTTATTGAATGGTCCATATGTCCATAAGCACGCCAACGACACTCTTCAGCCTCAAGTAGCTGCCACAAATACATTGAATCTGCATTAGTAGAAACCATAAGCTCTGCGAGCGGAGTTAAGGCAAAAACTTTTGGTGAAACTTCGGTAAAAACTTCGTGACTAGCAAGAAAACGAAGGAATCTGTAGATCGCATCATCATTCAACCCACATTCTTGGGCTACCTGAGCAACTGATTGCTCACCCTGCACAAATAAATCGGCGAGCTTAAGTTGGGCTACGGTATGAAGCGCCCGAGACAAGACGAAACCGGTTGCCATTTTCATAAATAATTTCTTCGCGTCATTTTGCATGGTTTTTCCCTTCTTTCTTGACTTGTGACGGTCAATCAAGTATATCTGAAAGCATCTGGACGTAAAGTTTTGTGAGTTTTATTATTCAAGAGGAAAAGCATGCTTTTTATGCAAACCGCTACCCATTTTTCTCAGGAACCCTTATCGAGTGTAACCACCGAGGGCTTTAATTCTCTTCTTTCACAAAACATTTCCACTTGGCGCTGGTGGCGCTAATCTTTTTTCTTCTTGCTTATTTTCCATCTATTTTCTTATTTATTTTTTAATTTCAATACTTTTTTAGGATTTGAATTATGAACAAATTAATGATGAGCGTTATTCTTAACGTCGCCCTTGTATGTGGCCTTGGTTATTACCATCTTAAGACCAAACAACAAAAGAAAGCATTACCAGCAACAGCTTCTATAAAAAAATCAGATAAAAAATACAATGTTGCTATCTTAACACCGGTAACGCATCCAAGCCTTGAACAAATTGAAAATGGCTTTAAAGAAACTCTCCAAAAATCAGGTGAAGCTAAATACAACTTTACCGTGTTTAACGCTAATGGAAAAAACACCTTACTACTTGCGCAAGCAGAAGAAGCCCTGCAAGGTGACTACGACCTCCTGTTTACCATTGCCCAAAACCCAACACAAATAGCCAAAGAAATTTCGCAGAAGAAAAAAATCGATAAACCAATTGTCTTTGCCGCTGTTTCAAACCCTGTAGGCATTGACCTTATTGCCAACAGAAAAAATTCAAAGAACAACCTCACCGGTGTTGAAGAGATAAACGATTTTGAATTACAGATTGATTTACTGCAAGAACTTAAAGCTGACGTTAAAAACATTTTGCTACTCTACAACCCAAGCAGTGAGCAACTTGAATCGGACAAGAAGAAACTCGAAACCATTTTGAATAAACGAAATATCAACCTCAAGACCGTTGAAGCCTACAATACTAATGAAATTTATCATAAGCTTTCTTCAACGATTGAAGGTAATGATGTTGTTATGGTCCTCAAAGACAATACTATTGTTTCAGGTCTTGAGGCGGTTGTTAAGCTTTGTAACCGTCATAACGTCACACTTCTTGCTACCGACCTAGACTCACCTGAACGCGGTGCTGTTCTTGGTTTTGGCGTAAAAGAGTATGATTTTGGTGTTCATGGAGCACAAAAGGCTCTTCAAATTCTAGAAAAAGATAAAAAGCCAACTGAAGTTCCAACCACACCTGTTACCGACCAAAAACTCAGAATTAATGCCCAAATGCTTGAATCTCAAGCACTTAAACTCAGTGATCTTGATATTTTCCTCTACTCCTTCACTGAGGTTCTTTAAACTATTACAGGGGTGCTCTCAAATCGAGAAAACCCCTATTTCTAAGGCATTTTCTATACTAAATCATTGCTTTTATACCATCAAATATTCGATACTAGAAGAAAGTAGTATTGCAACACCTTAATAATAAAGGAGATGGTATATGAAGCAATTCAGCAAGAAGATAATGCTAATGCTCGCCCTGCTTGCACTTTCTGGAAAAGCGTCAGCACTCAGCTATAACGAGCCAATAAGCTTATCACTCAAGGAAAATGGTCATATTCTTTGGCCTCACGCATCAGCAATTAATTATGAAAAGCTTAAAGAATCAAAATTTAAAAATAGTGAAGCCAAAGCCCCAGAAAATTCTTTAGCAAAAGATACACCAGCCAATGAGCGTATGTATGGCGTCTTGGTTTCAAAACCTCATGACAGAACAAGTAATGGTAACCAGATGCTTGTTATTAAATCAGTTGAAAAACCTCACTCAACTGAGGAGATAAAATCAGGTGATGTTGTACAAATTAGAGGTTTCAAAGTGGGACCAGGTATTACTGAATGGCAGGGTTTTCATAATATCATTATGATTGCCAGTGACCTTTCACGTTGGGGTTATCACCCAGACTCACATTATGCTGATAAGGGAATTAGTGAACGTTATATGAATGAGTGGCATGATACATTTTTTGTTGATATAAACTCAGAATATAATGAAGGAAATGCATCTCACTTCATCATCACCGCTGAAAATAAGCAAGCTGGTGATACCATTGAAAGTGGTGACGTCATTAGAATTAGAAGTGTAAAACACGATGAAGAACTCTGGTGGCACCATAATGGCCGTTACGGAGGAAACCACGGTGAAGTAATTATTGGTAAAGATGTTTACACAGATTTCCACCTTAAAGAAACTGGTAAAGATGGTGATCCACTCCACCGAGTAAAAACATACGGAAACTTCATTATTAACAAAATTAACCGTGAGGATTTAGCAGACAGCGGTGAACTAGCAAACATAACCTTTGATGCAATCACCGGACTGCTTGCTCTTGAAATTGCTCATAACACCGCAACTGAAAAAGCTCAAACTAAAAAGAAGCGCAAGAAACGTCGTAAAAAGCGTAAACGTAAAAAACGCAAAAAGCGTAAGAAGCGTCGTAAAAAGAAAAAGCGTAAATTAAAAAAACGTAGAAAAAAGAAGCGTAAAAAGAAAAAATTCAAGAAGAAGCGCAGAAAACGTAAAAAGAAAAAGCTCAGAAAAAAGAAACGTGAAAAGCGTAAGAAACGTCGTAAGGCTAAGCGTAAAAAACGCAGAAAGAAAAAGCGTAAAAAAAGAAAAAAACGCAAACAAAAACAACAAATAGAAGCTCAAGAAATTGAAAAACTTGAGCCCGTTGAAGTAGAAGAGGTTGAAGTTATCGAATAACTAAAAAAGGCCGGTTAAATCCGGCCTTTTTTAGTTTAATGTTTTCTGATGATAAAAATCAAAACACTGCGTCAGCATCATCACCAAGTAATTTTGATAATACTGCTTAAATGTCAAAATGCCCCGCTTGCGCAAAAATGCATAAATATCCTTTTTGCCACGCACGGCATCTTTAGTCTCTGTTTGATGTTCTATTTCAATAAATCGCTTAACACCATCACCAACATATAATTCGTCATCAGTTACTTCTAACTTCCCAACGGTATATTTTGTTCGTTTCTTTTTAACTCGAACAACCTCC
>JAUIHA010000023.1 GCA_030432505.1 bacterium
CTATCAATTTTGCTCAGCCCCATAGCTGGGCATTGTTCAGACCCCACACCACAACAATCTTCTTCTACCGTATCGCAAAATGATAAAAAAGATCCAGTACTGGGAGCAAAAGCAACACGATTCCTTGCAGCAGGTGTCTTTTTAGAGCTACTTTTTTTATTCGAACAAGACGCAGTCAAACAAAAATTTAAACAAACATCAATAGCAGACCTTCTCACCAACGTCGCCACACAGTATGCACAATTCTACTCAGCAACACTTTTTCATGAACTTGGGCATGCACTTGCAGCATACTATTGCAATGGCGACCCGATTGATGTTCATCTTGGTAAAAATTCAAGTGATACTAATGGCAACCCCTATCTTAAGATTGGTCCTATTTCAATTGAAGGGTTTTCACCTGTTGCTGGGCATACTACAAAAAATATCCCGTATAAAAATCTTGAACAAGGAACAGAGAAATTGATGTTTCTCGCAATGCAACAGTACTGTAAAAAATATAATGTTTCTACGGACAATGTTGATCTCGAAAATTTTGATAAACAAGCATATCTTTCAATACTGCAAGATATCTCTCGCTCTTCTGAGGGAAGAAGAATTTTAGATTTAGATAAACCAAAACAAGCCTTCACCCTTTTAGCTGGTGGCCTTGGAGGAATTATTGGACATGTAACGATAAAAACTATTATAGGCTTTTTACTACGCACAATAAAAAAGCAGGACAGTACTCCCACTGCCCTTGCTGGAGCACTGCATAGCAACCTGCAGCTTGATAGTGTTGTTTTAAGCCAACTTTCTAATATGTTTTTACCTGGAAAAACGGAGAAAGGCTGTACCACTGATGCATTTAAGCTGTATGAGCAATGCCTTGATATTGATCCATCACTGCTTGAATATGCCAACAATCTTGACCCTTTTGTTAACCTTGCAGGGGAATATTATTTAGCACACAAGGAAAACAACTTGTCTCCTCCAGCAGTGCTTTGTTTAGCAACGATTAATTACTTTCTTCGTGGATACTACCACGCTAGTCTCTAACGAGAAGTTTTGTTTATGTTTTAACGTTCTGTGTGCAAAACTCTAATTCATTATTTTTAGAAAATGGCATTGCAGCATTAAATTCTTTTAATACCTCATTGATTTCTTCAATTACCTCTTCTCTAGCGCCAAAAACAGGATCCCAGTCCCCAACTTTAAAGCGGAAGCGATATGCAAACTTTTTACCTTTGTAGTATAAAACACCACCAGGTTTCATCATATCTTCAATATCAGCGACATAACCAAGCTCAAAATCTCGACCGACAACATAGCCATTTGGTAAGCGAACGCCCTCACCTGGCACAATGTAGTAACCACTTTGTGTGCGAGCAATTTCATAAAAATGTTGGTGCATGGTTGGATTGGTTTTCATATATGGCCCATCCCATTTATCTGGATATGCAAGGTTAATGCCACCAATGACTGAGCCTATAAATTTTTTAACGGTTAAAAAATCAATAACAACACGTTGCCCCTTAAAACCAAGAATATTACAATCTTTATCTATTCTATGAAGAACTTTATGAATCTGTTTGATATCTTGTTCTACAAGCGAAGCAACAAAGCGCGGCTTGTTATAATAAATTTTAAATAGGAAAACCCCAAGCAGTAGTACAAGAAACGACGAGCTTATTAAAACAAAATATTTGCGAGTTACTTTAAAAAAAGGCTGAAATATTTTATCTACTTTTTCATCCACTTTATACATGAAATCGTCTATTTTCTTCATGATCTTCCCCCTCTTAACAAGATTATATAGATTGATTTTAGAGGAAAAGCCTGTTTAAAATAAAGAAATTAGAAAAAGATAACCTTAGGATAATGATTTCCATGCAAATACATAAAGTAATAGCTATAGCCCTTTTTACCCTTGTTTCGTCACTTAACGCTTTACCTGCTGATATAGACATCGAATTTCGAAAAGCAATCACTAATGATGATACTACGGGGCTTGATATACTCTTTGCTAAATATAATGATATTTTTAGAAATGATGATTATTATCAACTTGCCTATTTTGTAATTCAGAGAAATAGAAGCTTGGCATGTCTAAAAAAAATCTATGATGCATGCAAAGACAAAAATAATTTTTTCCGTCCCAATGACAACTGTCCATATGCAAAATACCTAAAGCAACGCTCACTCATGTATCATGCAGCACAACATAAAAGGGCTGACGTCATTACCTTTCTGCTTTATGACAACCAATCTATGCATGATATACCCTCTCTTCTTAACACAATGCAACGTGTAAAGAAATTCACAACAAAACACATTAGAAACTTACTACAAAGAAAGAAAAAAATGACAAAAAGCATTCATCAAAAACATAGATCGAGACGTTAACCTTTTAAATGATCTGATGGCAAAACAACATATTTTCCATCAATCGTGTCCCACGTTACAAAAACCGTATCTTCATCAATCCATTTTTGATCAAAAACAAATGAGACATCAGTAATGTAACGATTATCAAGACGTTCATGAATTTTAAATTTCCCCATGGAACACGGGTACCAAACACCGACCTGATACAATTCTTGACGCCATTCGTATGCTTTGTCCTTCTCTGACCACCACATTGGAAAATGAGAATAATTCATCCAACATGCACAATGATCTTTATTCTGAGATTTTATTCTAAAGCCAGCTTCTATTGGCACAATATCACGTCTTACTCCCTTGATGCGATAATCTCCACGACAACCAAATATCCCTCCCTGCGCGAGGGTTGAAAAAAGCTCATTAGACACCTTAACCGTAAGATCATTTAAAAAATAGTGGAATGTATTTTGAATATCAGAAACAAATGGTGAGCTGAAAACAATAAAATTAGCTTTCTTTGGAAATGAGTATGTTGCAAAAAACTGCTCATAGCGCTTTTTCAGTGGAAGCATAGAAGCTCCAGTACCAGCAATACCACGAACATTTTTTTCAATGCCATTAAAAATAGAATACGTACTTACTACAAAAACTGACATAAATAAAATTCGAGCCCAATTTCTGGTATAACGCATGTATATCGCATACAAACCAAAAACGGTAAGTGCTGCAAAAATAGGATACGTACAATTCATATAACGTGTCGATGGATAAGCAAGAACTGCTGGCCAAATAAAACATAAAACACCAACAACAAAGAATAAGAAAAGGCGCTTGGAGTAACGATATGATGCAACAAAAAATGCAATAAGAAGAAGCCATAGACTCATTACAATGAATGTATCTCGAGGCGTATTGAAAATAATTGAACTCCAGTGCGTCAGTGTAGAAATTTTACGCTCAACAAAAACTCCTAAGGATGCAAACAATGATGGTTTCACTACTGATGCAACTTGAGTAACAGTGGTCGTAGTAGATGGAACACTAACCACAGCACTAGAAACCGACTGTACCTGAGCAACGGCAGGCTTTGTTTGAGCAAAAAATTGATTAAGAAAAGGAAAGCGTAAGAAAAGATTATTAAACGTTCTTGTTAATGTTGCGGTACCAAAAATACAAAGTCGTAAAAGAACATATAAAGCATGCATAACAAAGAAAATCCATGTTTTAGACAATGTTGTTATCATAAGCTGCCAGACACTTTTCCTCTGTGGCCACAATAGTAAAAAGACGCCAGTAACCAACCAAAATGGAAAAAACACCGCATCTTCACGCGAAAGAAGTGCTAGCCCAAACATTCCTCCTGATATAACAAACATTGCTGAAGAAAAAGCTCCCGTTCGTATCCAGTAAAATCGATAACATATCAGTGAAAGAAGTAAGAATAGAACGGTTAATGAGTTATGCAATGTGGCCATCCAGGCAAGCCAAGTCATATCTGGATAAAAGGCAAACATGAGCGCTCCTAGAAGTGCAAAACTTGCTGGTAGCCAGAATGAAAATAAAAGAAAACAAAGCGCAACGTTAAACGCATGCACTAAAACATGAAGGCGGTAAAATGCAAGAACGTCAAGACCATACAGATAGTAAGTAATGGTAAAAAATACATTCTTGAGCGGCCGCACAAAACCAGACAATACATTTGGCTTTGAACGACGATAATTTTCTGGACAAATAAGGTCTCGCTCATCAGAAGAAAACACCCGTATAAAATCATCTTTTGTACGAATGATGCCATTAATAATTTGCCCCAAATCATCTTCCCGGTACCACATTTCACTTGTTGCATATCCGAGAATAAAAAACGTCGAGGAAAAAAGAGCTATTGCCAAGAAGATTTTTAATGCTAAAGATTTTTTAATGATATCTTTCAATTTTTGCGTAAGAAAAATCACCTATATTACTCCATCAATATTCTGTTCTTTAACTTTTTGAAGAATCATTTTAACCTGCTCAACCTTATCCCGAGATGCAATTAATAAAACATCATCTGTCTCAACAATGCACAGGCTATCAACACCAATGCAGGCAACAACCTTCTTATTAGAGCTACAAATATTATTCTGCGCTTCTATTTCAAAAAGTTGCTTTTTTTCTGAAGAAAAACGACGTTGCAGTTGGAGAAAAATATTTAAATTTCCAACATCGTACCATTCAAAATCGGTTGTGAAAATAACACTATTTTTCGTTTTTTCCATAATGGCATAATCAATTGAAATGCTTGGAATATCTGCATAATCGCATACACCCTGCAAATACTTTTGCATTGCATCGTACATCAGCGGCTCGCAGCTTTTAAATTCTTGAATAAAGGTTGAAACCTTCCCTGCAAAAATGCCTATGTTCCAAAACATATCATCTTGACATAAGTACTCTTCTGCTCTTTTTTTATCGGGCTTTTCATGAAACTTTTTCACCGGATAATAACGCCCAAGCTGAACTCGCTCGTGCGCATCAGCTTGTATGTAACCGTAGCCAGTTGCACCATACGTTGGCATAAGGCCAAACGTTGCAATAACACCATGCTCCGCAACGTATGAAATCCCCTCTTGCAACGCACTATTACATTTTTTGGTGTCCGGGATAAAGTGGTCCGCAGGTAAAACAACAAGCACTCCCTCTGGATCTTTTTGCTTAATTTTTTCGGCTAAAAGTAAAATTGCAGGACCAGTGTTGCGGGCACAAGGCTCCACAACAATATCACCTATTTTTCCAACCACCTCTTTAGCAATAATATCTTTTTGATGGTCACTAGTAATCACAAAGATATTCTCTTGAGACCCCGTCAGCATTGAAACACGGTCAACCGTTTGAGAGAGAAGTGATTGATTATTCAAAAAAGGAAGAAGTTGCTTGGGACGTTCCTTTTTACTGAGCGGCCAAAGTCGTTCACCATTACCACCTGCAAGTATGCCCACATATATTTTCTTCATTTTGCTCCCTTCTTATTGAGTATCACCCAGAGACCCAAAGCTGCCAGTAAAATAAGCACAAACTCAAATAGCATACGAAACCGAGCACAGCCATCATGCCCAGTAATCATAGAAAAATAAAAGAGGTACGAAGAAATGAAATATACTAACGACCAACGTTTTTTTACGAGCAAATTAACAAGCGCTATTGCAACAAAACAATAACGCAGTAATGAGTAAAAAAGCTCAAAAAAACCGACAACATGTAGCCAAACAAAATCAGTACCCGATGTAATATAAGTAACAACCTTGTTAAAAAGCTTTCCATTGATTCTGAAGTAGGAAATTTTTCCACCGAAAACATTTTCATCGACAAGGACCTTAAGATTAGTAAGGTAAAGGCCGGTACATGTTTTAAAAACATTCTTCATCCAAGCATATACCGATAAAAATGGATGATCCAAGATTGTTCTAAAGAGATAAGCTTTTACAGCATGATCACCACCATGTTCAGCAGCATAATTTTGGAGATTCCTTCGCTCAATGTCAGAATTTGTTCCATTTTTTTCAGCAAGTATGTGAGGAAAATACCAATAACACAAATTCACTGCTTGCAGTGAACCGGTTTTTGCCTGGCCAAAAACAAGTTTATTATGCATCTGGTAACTGATAACTGGGACAGAAAAGGCAAGAGCTAGAACAACAAAACTTTTTATTTTATGAGATGAAACAAAAAAGATCACAGGCAACAGAAGTAATGGAAAATAAAAACCTGCAGGCTTTACGACAATAGAGCATCCCAAGCTTAAAGCTGCAAAAAAAAGAGCCCACGTCTGCTTGGTTTGTAAGAAGACAGTGAACCGCTCAAAAAATAAGAGTAATAAAAATGCAAGAAGAATCTCAGTTAAAATAAATTGTGTAAAGGTTAAATAGCCAATATTACAGGCAAAAAATAATAACGTGTATCGTGCAACCTGCTGGTTGAAAATTCTATGCGCTAAAGAATGCAAAAGCAGCATTGATAACAGAGAAAGTAGGCATTGAAAAATAATAATAATTGTTTTTGACTGACCGAATATCTTGTACAAAATACCCATCACCAATGGATAGCCCAATGAATAATAGGGAACATGCTTGAGCCAAGCAAAACTTGTTTCTTGTGCAAATTTTTCCGCATTCATTAAATACGCAGATGAATCAACATCTGTATGAGAATTATGTTCCCTCACTTGATGAAAAAGCAAAAGACTTGCAAGCGCAAAGAATAATGTGGCAAAAAATTTAGCAAAATAGTTATTTTTTGTGGTTGTTGTATTCATCAAGCGCCCATAGATTTTGCAAAACCCAGTTTTGTACTGCCCAACTTGACGTTGAATTTCGATAAAGATTCTTTAAATTTTTAACATTCGAGGAAAAGAAACTATGCGCCTTACTACTTTTCTCATCAAAATATGATGGGAAGTAATTTCCTGAAGTAAACCAACGTGTTGTTGGCGCAGCAAACCCAACCTTTTTTCTATTAACGATGACATCAGGTAAAATACCTTGAGCTACTCTTTTGAGTAGGTACTTTGTTGTTTTATATTTAAATTTTAAGGACAATGGAACATGCATCATAAACTCAACCAGCTTATAATCAAGAAATGGCACTCGTGCTTCAACACTTGCCGCCATTGCCATTTTATCTGCACGCATCAACAGTAACTCAGGAAGACGCTGCTTTAACTCTAGATACATCATCTTCCTACCAAAATCGCTTCTATCACTGAACTTTTTAAGGCGTGAAAGATGAAAATCAACAATGGAAAAACTATCGAATTCCTGGCGCATGCCCTGATAAATTTTTTCGACCATTGAGTCTGGACCAATGTTATGTTGAAACGATTGTAAAACTTTCTTCTTTTGATGCTCGTTAAATGCTATTGCTCCACCCCAAAACAGTGCTCTCTTGCGAGACCAATTATCAATAAGATCCGCATAACCTAAGCGATGGGTAAAAGCTTTATTTGCAACATGACGTACTCCTCGGCGAATAACCGCAGGAACTACACGCTGTGAAGGTCGCCACATCGTTGAATAAAAATTATTAAGTTTTGCATATGTTGGGTACCCAAAGAATAATTCATCAGCACCCTCACCAACCTGTACCACGGTAACACCGGCATCTTTGGCAAGCTTTGCCACATAGTAGAAAGGAATACAGACGCAATCTGCCAGCGGCTCATCAAGGTGATACACCATCTTGTCATAAAATTGAAATGCCTCTTTTTCTGAAATAATAATTTCATGATGATCTGTACCAAAACGCTCTGCAACTAAACGTGCCCACTTGAGTTCATCGTGCTCAGGACCATCTGAAAATGCCACCGTAAAAGTTTTAACTTTACCAACAAACTTGGACATCAGCGCAACATTCAAACTGGAATCAATCCCGCCAGATAAAAAAGCACCAAAAGGCACATCAGACATCATGCGCTTTTTGGTGGCATTAATCAAAAGGTGACGAATATTTTCTACACAGAATTGTTCACTGAAAAACTGTTTTTTCTCTTGTAGCGTAATTTTTTTCAGCGGAGAATACCATTCATGAAATGAAAGATTTTTTTGAGCATCAAGCTTTGCATAAAAACCTGCTGGCAACTTATAAACATCTTGAAAAATAGTATATGGTGCAGGAGTGACCATGAAGGTAAGATAGTGGTATAAAGCGATAGAAGATTTCTCTCTTTTATTCCACGGCAGCTCCCATAACGCTTTAATTTCAGATGCAAAACTTAATATGTCATTTTGCTGCGTAAAATAAAGCGGCTTTATACCAATACGATCACGAACAAGATAAAGCTCATTTTTTTTGATATCGAAAAGAGAAAATGAAAACATTCCATCAAGCTTTTCTAGACATTTTATGCCCCACTGCTTATAGGCGTGTAAAATGGTCTCAGTATCACTATGAGAAGAATATTCATGCCCCAGAGATTCAAGTTCTTTTCGAAGTTCTTCGTGATTGTAAATTTCGCCATTAAATGCAATCACAACCGATTCGTCTTTATCCAACATCGGTTGTTTCCCTGCTTGAGAAATATCAATAATTGATAGTCTATTGTGAGCAAACCCAACGGCATTATCAGGTGAAAACCACACTCCGTGGTCATCAGGACCTCGATGCGTAACTTTTTGACGCATCGCCTCTAAAAGCGACGTACTGAGCTTGTCACCCTTTTCTTTGCTCAAAGCACAAAAACCAGCGTATCCACACATCCCCCGCTCTCCTCTTGATCTCTAGTTCATAAAATTAGCGTGAAGCTGAACGAACTCCTCGCTGACGTCTCAGTTTCATATTTCTTTTTTCTCTCGCTTTTGAAGTTGCTGCGGTAACTTTACTGTCCATATTTTCACAGGCAAATATCTTATCAACCGCTTCCCAAGCAGAAAGCATCGCAATATCCATATTGTTGTAGCGATGCATACCATTACGTCCCATCAGTTGTAAATTTGAAAATTGTTCAAGATAGTCAAGAACAGCTGAAAGATGCTCTTGATAATTCGCATCGTATACTGGATACGCTTCAGATGTCTTCATGACCATACCGTCAACAATATCTGCGGCTTTAACAATGCCAATTTTATCCAGCTCTTGTCTCCCTATTTCAACAAGCTCTTCTTCTGATTTATTCCAAAACTCTCCACCAACAAA
>JAUIHA010000024.1 GCA_030432505.1 bacterium
CAATAATAATTTTATCTGCAGTAATTTTTTTATCATCGAGACGTATGGTGTGTTGATCAATAAATACTGGTGCGCCAAAAAGTATTGTAGCTCCTAGCCGCTCAATTTTCTCAGGAGTATGAGTTTGATAAATTCGATCAACCGTCTGTTGAACATGTGTCATGACGCTCGTTGTATCAAGATTTATTTCTGTTGAGTTCTGCAGGCCATATTTTTTGAGATGGTGAACTTGATGAGCAATCGCTGCACTGTTAATTAGTGTTTTACTAGGTACGCAGCCGGTGAGTGTGCATTCGCCGCCAATTTTATTTTTTTCAATAATGGCAACGCTCTTGCCAAGACCCAATGCAAATTTTGTTGCCACAACGCCAGCGGCACCACCACCAAGTATAATAAGATCATAATCGTATTTGTTCATAGCTACTCCTTTGAGAGTAGACTATAAAAATAGGTGCTGAGGAATGTAGAGATTATAATTTAAGGTTGTTTTTTTTGATAAAAGGCAGATTTAATAATTTTTCGAAGCGTGATTTTTCCATAGTCAGGGTGACCGTTTCGATGAATTATTAGTGTAAGTATGGCTGGGCGGGAGATGATAGGTTTCCATGTTGCTGCTAAACTGTAAGTACAACCATCATCAAAGTTTCGTGAGTTTAAGACGAAACGATATGGTCCTATGCAAATGTACAATAAATCTACACGTTTGAGATTTATTGATCGTCTACTTTCATGCTCAGAAAGATCAATCGTTCTTTCTTGCTTTCGTTTTTGATAGATTAGATACACGGGAGCATCTAATCTATCACAGTCTATTTCATTGATAAAGGTGGTTGCTGCTTGTAGTGGGAGCGCAGTCAAAAAGACTATCGCTATTAAAATTCTTTTCATCATATTCATTCGAAGCAAGGGCGAGAAGGATCTACAAGCTCATGCTCATTGGTTTCTACATATTTTGGTAGAAGGTACTTTTTCCTAAATTCTTTTTTTTGCCAATAGGGAATGATTTTGTCTAAAGAAAGAACAATTTTTTTTGTCACTTCATCAATGAATTCTAAATAAAGATGTAAATCTTTTGTCTCTGGATCAATTGTGTTTTGAAGTTGCAAAGAATAAATGTGTCTATCCTTTAGGGCTTGAGCTTTTTTCTGATCTATGAAAAAACTATAAAGTCCAACATTGATTGCATCAATTACACTCGTATAGACCGATCTTTTTTCCGCGTGAGGTAACTGAGTTTTTATCTTTTTACCGTTTGCATCGTACCCATACGTTTCGACGCGGACATTTCCTTGAAGACCTGAATAAACAAGACCATTAACCAGGTAAATACACTTCTGAGCTTGTACTTGTGTTGATAGTAAGAGGAATAGTAGTGTTGTGAAATATTTCATTTATTGCTTTGCCTCGTTAATAAAGTTTTGTACATCTTTTATGTAGCTTTTAAACGTATCTTTTTCTAGGGCCATGTCCTTATTACAATCAAGAATAAGCACAGGGACATCTTTGAGTTCTTCAAAAACATTTTTATTAATCAAAAAATCTTCGTGTTGTTCATGGATTTGCTTGAGATAGTCAAGGCTTAGATTTGTTTCAGAGTTTCTACTGCGTTTTTTGACACGGGACATGCATACTTCAGGATTTGCTCGTAGATAAATAAATCCGCTTGGTTTTTTACAACGTTTTTTTAAGAGAAAATCTGCCCACTTATTATAAATATTCCACTCAACTGCGTTGAGGTAGCCATGCTTATAGCCATTGACGGCAAAGCAAAAATGTCCTGAATAGACTGAACGCTCCATTATTTTATTAGGATTAGGGTCTTCTTGATACCTGATATGATCTTTTGAGCGTCTGATCATTGCAAGTGTTTCTATGGTGTATGCCCAGCGTTTAGGGTCTTTGTAAAACTCATCGAGTAGAGATTGCCCGTCGTGAGTTTGTTGGTCCCAGGATTGTATGGGCTCTTGGATGGCGCGAATGTCGGGGCAATGCTCTTGGATGAGATTGAGAAATGTCGATTTTCCTACGCCAATATTGCCTTCAACAATGTACATACGCATCCTTTTTATTATATTATTTCTATTCTTTGCCCAAGATGGGGTTTTATTATAGACTCTAATTTCTATTGTGTGAATAACGATTGATCAGTTTTTAACGAAGTGTGAACTATGGCGACAAAGAAGAAAAAGAAGATAGCAGCAAAAGACGTTGTTTTTGGACCGAATGCGATTATTGAAATGTTGAAGGCAAAGCGCCGTCGACTTTTTTCCATTTATACGAAAAAACCCCTTCCAAAAGCATGGAATCGTATTCAAAAGTATCTTCCTAAATCGGTACCAAATATACAATATGTAACGAAAAACGCACTTGATGGCCTTGCTCGTACAACAGAGCACAAGGGTATTGTTGCATTAGTTTCGCCGTTTAAATACGCTTCAAAAATGTTTGATCCTAAAAAGAAGCCATTTATTGTTCTGCTAGATTCTATTCAAGATGTTGGGAACTTAGGTGCTATTCTCCGTTCAGCGTATTGTGCAGGAGCTGATGGCATTGTGCTTTGTCGATCAAAAGCGGCAATGCTCACCCCAACTGTATTTTCAGCGTCTGCTGGGTATGCAGAATATCTAGATGTATATGTTGCTCCTTCTATAGGCCATGCTGTTCAAGAAATGAAGAAGGCTGGCTATACCCTTTATATGGCGGTGATGAATGGAAAAGATGCTTCTCAGGTTGAATTTAAAAAACCGGCATGCCTGGTTATTGGGAATGAGGCTATAGGTATCAATAAGCAAGTTCTTAAAGATGGTGAGCATATCACTATTCCTCAGCGTTCCAATGAGATTTCATATAATGCCTCTGTAGCGGCAGGAATACTCTTATTTTTGATGGCTCAAAAAATCTCATAAAAAGCTTTTATTGGTGCTATCCAGGCTAATTTGTTCGGATAGCGCCTCTGTGCTGCTGTATTCGCGCTTTAATTCTCAATATAGACTTTTCAGTCTCGCTATTGACAAGGTCTTTATTTTTCTCCTTTTACTCTATTTTTTATATTGTTTATTTTCAAATAGAAAATATTTTATAATAAGGGATAGCAGCATGGGATATGCCAGAGACAAAAGAAGGAGAAAAATTATGAAGAAAAGTACCATATTGAATACTGCTTTGATTGCGGCACTGTCAGCAGGAGCATTTGTTGATGTATCTGCACATCGTGAAGTTGAGCGCCCTACAGAGAGTGTGGCTTCTAAAAATCACATAAAACCTGAAAGACCTGAAAGCAAAATTCAAGAAAGTAGTGTTCAAGTTACAGAAATTTCCAAAACTGAACTAATGGATATTAAGAATAGTAGTAATGTTATTTTGGTTAATGTTCTTTCAGCTTCAGATCTTATGATTCCTGGATCAACGCATGTTGCCTTTCCAGGAAACGATAATTTTGTAAAAGATGTCAAAGCAAAGGTGAGTGACAATTTGAATAAAACTGTTGTGGTTTATTGTGGGTCATTTGAATGTACATTGAGTACGCGTGCAGCCCAAGCGCTCATAGAGGCAGGGTTCACTGATGTTCTTGATTACAAAGGTGGTCTTGCAGATTGGTTTTCAAAATAGTAATTGATTCAAGCAGAAAAGGAGAACAATGATGAAAAATATACTTAAAGGACTTGTTTTAGCATCAATTTTTTCAATGGCTCATGTTGGTCTTAATGCAAGTGGCTGTGCTGGTCATTCCTCGCAGAGTGAAAAGCAAGTTTTACTTGATGCAATGGCACAGTATCCTGATGCCGTTTTTGTGAACGTTTTACAAAGTGCAGGAGAGTTACCAGATGGTGCCGTGCGAATTCCAATGAATAACCCTGACTTTATAGAACAGGTGAAGGAAGCTGCAGGTGGTGATATGTCTAAGACCATTATGGTTTACTGTAAGGCGTTGTGTGGCGCAAGTAAAATGGCTAAAGAAAAACTTTTGGAAGCTGGATTTATCAATGTTGAGGACGTTCAGTTTCCGTAACAAGTAAAAAATAAGTAGTAAGAAAAGGCGCTTCACTCCGGAGCGCCTTTTTTATTTGGTGAGGTATTGAAGTTTTGCAATTCATTTTTCTACATTAGTACCAACGTAGGGAGATAGTAACCGGATTTGCGAATTGTAGAAAAATTATGATTCTTAAAAAGCGTTTTCAAGGTGATAAAAAAAAATCAAAACTTTTCTTTCGAATTGTGTTTGTTGTTGTGGGTGCATTGCTGGCGATTGCCAGCTTTTTTATTGTCCGTAAAATTTTGTGTTTTTCAAAGCAATCATATGAAAAAGTTATTTATCAGCCGGTTATTAACGTAGTATTTTCTGAGTGTTATGCAGAAGATGCACGGAAAAAAATTCAAAATCGCGTGCTTGAAATAGTACAAGGTAAAAAACTTATTTCTTCCGAATTGCAAAAGATAGCATGTAACATTAAGAATGAATTTTCGTTAGTTAAGCATGTTTCGTGGAAACATCGTGGAAGTAGGGAGTTACAAATAATCATTACCGGGCAAGATCCGCTCTTTTGCGTCAATGAAAATCGAATACTGAGCTCAAATGGAACGATTTTTTCTCATAATGATTTTCAGGAATATGATGTTTCAACATTACATACCATTTCTCTCGAGGATGGTATTTCTCAGTTTACTGAGCAACAAATAAAATTTTTAACGTCACTCCCTACAAAAATGCTTGATACTTTTATGCTCCACTACGTGAGCAGTGAAAAAATAATCTTGAAAAATAAGAGTGATAATCGTTATAGCATTCTTACTAATGAGGCAAGTATTCGTGACAGTAAAAAATTGCAAACACTTGCAAAAATCTATGATGATATGCAAAAAAAGAAATTGATATCAAAAACAAGGATAGCCTCAGGTAGGGACAAAATTTGCTTTGATGTGCGTTTTGAAAATCGTGTTGTAGCCAAAAGATACGCTCAGGGAAGAAGGCGGAGGGGGCTGAGATGAAGAAGAGGTTTCTAGATAAGTATGTTTCTGCTATTGATATCGGCACCACAAAAATTTGTGTATTGATAGCAGTGATTGATGAAAATGGTATGCCTGACATTATCGGTGTTGGAAAACATCCTTCGTATGGTTTGAAAAAGGGTGTTGTTGTTGATATCAAAAAAACTGTTGAGTCTATGAAGGAGGCTGTCAAGGCTGCGCAAGATATGGCTGGCGTTACCATAGAAAATGCGACAGTGGGTATTGCTGGAAGTCATATCAAGTCGTACAATTCTACGGGTGTGGTTGCTATTCGTGGCAAGGATGTTTCTCAGTATGACATTGATCGTGTAATTGACTCAGCAAAAGCAATTCCAATGGCTCCCGAGCAAGATATTCTTCATGTTCTTCCACAGTTTTTTCGTATTGATGGTCAAGAATATGTTTTAGATTCTCTTGGTATGTACGGTGTTCGTCTTGAAGCACAAGTTCACATTATTACAGGTGCAATTGCATCAGCACAAAATATCATTAAATCGTGCGAACTAGCAGGTGTTGGGGTAAGTGATATTGTGCTTGAGCAAATTGCGTCTGCTGACGCAGTGCTTACAGAGTCTGAGCGTGAGCTTGGTGTTGGTATTATTGATATTGGTGGGGGCACATCAGACTTTGCAGCGTATAAAGATGGGCGTATTCGTCATACAAAAGTTTTGCCGATTGCTGGAAATCATTTTACCAGTGACTTGGCAATTGGTCTTGGTATTCCACTCACAAAAGCTGAAGAATTAAAAAAACTTTATGGCTCAACAATAAAACGACAATATTCATCGTTTGAAGAAAGTGTTGTGAATGTTGACCTTGGATATCAAGATGGTGTGAAGCCAGTTGAATTAGATTCATTTTCTGAAATATTAAAATTTAGAGCGGAAGAAATTTTTGAACTTTTTGCCGATGAAATAAACGAGTATAGACTTCGTACATTTATGCCTGGAGGAATTGTACTTACCGGTGGCGGAAGCTTACTTCCTGGAATAAAAAACATTGCGGAAGAAAAATTGGGAATGCCAGTTCGCCAAGGATTGCCTATTCCACAATTTGCCGGTCAAGGGTATGCTATTCCTGATGCTCTTAAGAGTCCAATTTACTCAACAGCGTATGGATTGCTTTTGTATCAGGCAAATGAGCATGAATCACGCATCATGGGAAATCCACAAGATTCAGGTGTAAAGAGAATTTTTAAACGAATGAAATCATGGATATATGATTTCCTATAGATAGGACGCAACGTCACTACTCAAGAAAAGAGAAGGAGAGAGATGATAGATTTGTGCGTGGATGAAGGTAAAAAAAGAGAATTTGGCGCCTGTCTGAAGGTGATAGGTGTAGGTGGGGCTGGAGGAAATGCGGTTAACAGCATGATTGAAAGTGCAGATGTTGACTCAGTCAGTTTCATTATTGCCAATACAGATGCACAAGCTCTTGAACAATCTCCAGTAGAAGAGAAAATTCAACTTGGTGCAAAAATTACCAAAGGGCTTGGTGCCGGTTCAAACCCTGACGTAGGACGCCGCTCAGCAGAAGAAGATTTAGAAAATATTGCGCGCCACGTTGGTGATGCTGATATTTTATTTTTAACTGGAGGTCTTGGCGGTGGTACCGGCTCAGGTGCGGTGCCTGTGATTGCAAACGTTGCACGAGAAAAAGGTGTATTAACGGTTGCAATTGTAACTAAGCCATTTATTTTCGAGGGGAAAAGGCGTTTACGTATAGCACAAGAAGCGATTGAAAACCTTCAAAAATCTGTTGATACGCTTATTGTAGTTCCAAATCAACGTCTTCTTGAAATTGTTGATGAAAAAATTTCAATGCTTGATGCCTTCGCTCTTTCAAATGATATTCTTAAACAAGCGATTAAAGGAATATCTGATATCATTACCCGCTCAGGGCATATTAATGTAGACTTTGCTGATGTTCGAGCAATTATGAAAGACATGGGTATGGCACTCATGGGTACCGGTAAAGCGTCAGGACAAGATCGAGCGAAAAAAGCTGCCCTTCAAGCTATTAGCTCACCACTTCTTGAAAATGTGAGTATTGAAGGTGCCAAAGGTGTTCTTATCAATATTACTGGAAACACCGATCTTGGTTTATTTGAAATCAATGAAGCAGCTTCAGTTGTGTACGATCTTGTGAGTGAAGATGCTAATATTATTCTTGGTTCGGTTATTGATGCCGATATGGGTGACGAAATTAAAGTTACGGTTATTGCTACCGGTTTTGATGCTCATGAACAACAAAAAATGAGTGGCATCAAAGGTGCATTCAGACCTAATGAAGTTCCTAAGCCTCAAATGCAGGCGGCACCTCAGCAGCATGTTGAGTCTCGTGCAGAGCAACCAAAAGTTGAAGAAGTCAAAATGCATGAGCCAGTACAGCACGTGCAACATGTTCAACAACAAAAAGAAGAGAAAGAAGAAGCTTTGCATGTTAAAGAAGACAAATCACAAAGCATGTACAATATGGACGATTTAGATACACCAACGTTTATGCGTAAAAAACAAGAGTTACAACAGAAGTTACAACATAAAAATAAATCGTATCATGACAATAAACAGCAATTTCAAAATCATGACAATAAGCCTCGTCATGCTCATGAACAAAAAAATCGTCATGAGAAAAAAAATGAACAAAAAAAACACCAACACTTCGATAAAAAGTCACATTTAAATAATTTGTAAAATATCTGTTTTTAGATATTATAAAGCTCCACAGGGAAGGCACATCGCCTTCCTTTTTTTTAACTTTTTTTTTGGAGTTTTACGGTGAAAAAATTGTTTTTATTAGTCTTATTTTTTTGTAACAGTATTTCCCTGTTTGCCCTTGAGCATGTTTCGTATGAAAGTGTTAAGGATGCGTGCTATAGAGCAAACAGATATAGAATAAACGGAGCGGTAGATTGGGACAATTTTAAAAGAAGGTTTCATTATTCATTTGTGGACTTTGTCAAAGGAAAAGAAAAGATTAATACAGCTGCTGATAGAGTACGGATGCGTTGGCATCTTGAATGCAGAGAACTGAGAGAATTTATTGATACGTTCTCTCGGGTAAGACGCTATAGCAAACCATTTTTTATTGGTAGAAAATTTGAAAAGACCGAAGAGTGTCAAATTTGCATGGATAAGAATCAGCGTTGGTCGGTAGTCCTGATGTGTGGGCATGAGCTTTGTAAAACATGCTTACTTAAAAATTTTTGTACATCGACAAAAAATAATGACAAGTGCCCATTTTGCCGTGACTTTCTCGATAGAGGTTTATTGCGTTGGCTGACACAAGATAGGCGCTACAATGCTCTCATGAGAGGGAAAAGAAAATATGATAGAATACGTCAAAGAAGCCAATTGAGGCGTGATGCAGTAGAGGCTCGTAGACAGCAAAATCGTGAGTATCAAAGCTGTGCTGAGCGTATGGCGACAGAAGGTTAAAACAGGAAAGAAGAACATCATGAAAATAAGGGTAATACATTTTATATTTTTGATAATGATTCACCTCGCTTCACTTAATGGTGCGATGAATGTCTATCATCATACTGCTGATGATATTACGCAAGAAAAATTCTTAGAGCTTGTTGAGAAGAAGTGTCCGTATCTTTATGATTCAAAGTTGTACTCAAGAAAAAATATAAATAAGAATGCTGGTTTTAGAAAAAAAGTGAATAAAATTTTTGGAGGTTTCCATAGTATTCCTAAAGAAGATGTTATTAACAAGTCTTTTAATGCTGGGCTAGGCTGTGTTGTTGATAATGCTTTTTTTGAAGAAATAAATGGAACACAATGTCCTATTT
>JAUIHA010000025.1 GCA_030432505.1 bacterium
TGACTAAGCAATGACATCATACGCATTCTACGTATCAAACTACGCATATCAGAGTTGCGGGCAGAAGAGGAATTAGGAACAAACAATAAGCGGGAAAATAATTGGGCTTGCAACTGTACATAAGCAGGATCATGAATTTCTCTACAGTTGCTACAATACTGATATCCATTACTACTTAATTCCTGAATAACAGCTTGTTTAAAAGTCGAATCAGTCACATAGTCATAAAGCGTTTTACCATGAAAGTCTCTTGTATCAACCCTAAAATCCGGATGTTGCAACAGCAGACCAAGTACTTTTAGACTTCCCTCTCTCGCAGCAATCATTGCTAGAGTAGCATTATTTTGGAAACCTTTTATATTTACAAGCGCAGGTACATCCTTAATTACTTTTCTAATGTAATCAACATTATCCTGTGTAACTTGAACATCGTTATAAAGAAAGCTTGCAATAAACAAAAATACTGCCAATGAGTTCATATGTATAATCCTTGTAGTGGTTAATTGTTTAACAGGAGGCACACCATGTTTAACAGGAGGCACACCATAGCAGCAAAATCAGTATTCGTCTATTCTCTTTCACAACATTAATTCGATGCAAAAAATAAAAATTGTTTTTTATGTATTACCACCAAAACCAACTACGAATTAAGCCCTGCTTTTGAGCTGCTGTGTAAACACTGAAAACAAGTAATAATTTAATAAAATTAATCGATTAATCCTCGAACTACAAAAATACTCCGCGTATGCTATGCTACGTATCCTATGTGATTATAGAAAGAAAGGATAACAAATAATGAAAAAAGAACTAGTAAAAGTATTACCAGTTGTATTTTTTAGTTGTTTTTTGAATGCATGCGATAAAAAGCAAGAAACAAAACAAGAAACTCCTAAAAAAAATAAGGCTGTGCAAGTAGAAACAAAAAAAGCAACCGAAACTAAAAAAGTAGCCGCAAAAACGAAAGAAGAAGCAATGGCAAAAGAATTAAAACGACACGAAGCAGGATTTGATTACGAAATTTTACAAGCAGCAGAAGCTGGTGCAACAAAACCAACTCCAGGTAAGCACATTGTTGTGCACTACACTGGTTGGTTGCATGACGAAAGCAAGAACGATAACCTTGGTGCAAAATTTGATAGTTCAGTAGACCGTGGTCAAAAATTTGAATTCATTGTTGGTGTTGGCCAAGTAATTCAAGGTTGGGACGAAGCCCTTCTTGACATGGCTATTGGTGAAAAACGCCGTATTGTATTACCTCCACACCTTGCTTACGGTTCACGCGGTGCTGGCGGAGTAATTCCACCAAACGCAACCCTTATTTTTGATGTAGAACTCTTCGAAATTAAGTCATAAGTTTCCACATCATATAAAACTTTGGTAGCCTGAGAAGTATCTCAGGCTATTTTTTTGTCAAAAAAGATTGCTTTTATTTTATGAGGCTGTACAATTTGATGCTATAAATCCTTTAAGAAAATAAAGGAGAGTCGTAATGAAGTTTCTAAAACATTGCACTCCACTCCTCACCCTTTTTTTTATCCAACACATTTTTTGCGCTCAAACAAAAGACATTGATACGTTTTTTGCACATCAAATAAATCAGCAAGTGATATATTCACCGGAAAAAGAATCCGAGCAATGCAATAATAGTTTTTTACGCACTTTGTGCGATGAATCCCTAGATCATTTTTTAGAAAAACTTAATCAGCATTGGCTTGTTAAAAAAAATTATTGTGAATCATCTGATTGTGTTTTCCCTCTTTTTCAAAAACTTGATAAACAAAAGAAGCTCATCAAAAACCTCTGCTCACAATCACCAGATGTTACCTATGCACTTGCACATAAACTTGTTGCGTTATGCTTTGGGAAGCAAGCACCGCGCTTTGTTTCCATGCACACAGATATCCATGAATATCACAACCTAGAACTCTTATACACCACCATATGGTCAACACTGTGCGAACACGGCTGGTGCAACTGGAGCCAAGAATGTCTTGAGCAGCTTAAGGCTGATTATGATGCAGGCAAAGAAATTGTGTACCTTGCTGGCGGCACCGATATATATCAACTTCTTAAGCATGGCATTTATTCATTTACCGTTGTTGATCCATTTCTACCAGATCAAGAACGCTACTACAATGATGACTACGAGTGGTTACTACATGGTGAAGATGGTGACACGCTTGAATGCAATTTTCCAAATAAAAGGATAGCGCTTAAACGAAAACAATCATCAACATGTACCCAAACATTTTGCACAACACTCAAAGATGGGCAACTATGTATGCGCTCTAAACTTACCTCTGTTTGGATGGTAGTTGATGAAAACAATAATGAGCTTGGTACGGTTACCTTTAAACGCAGACTTTGCGAACAGCAAGATTTTAAAAATACACAGAACTCTTCAATTTTAATGTCATTCAACGAGTTGTTTTATCTTGCTGCACCATCGTGCCTTGGTGGCTGGTGCATTGATTACAAACTGTTTGATACAAAGCAAGCTATATACATCAAGCAACTCTCATTTCCCTTTACCCAAGAAATGATAAAAAATCTGAGACTTTCAATTTTACTGAATCTCTCAGATTTTCATTTTATTGCACTTGGTTCTGATATTGGCTAAATACTATAATAGTGAATAATTACTATAACTGTCTGGTAAAAAGGAGAAGTAGAATGCTCAAACGAGGCGATACTTTTGAAATTGGTGAAATTTGTCCTGAATCTGGAGTATATCGTTTGAAAGGTAAAAGTGTCGAAAAGGATGATGGTTGCGACACTGAAGAACAACGCGAAATTCCTCTTACAAAAGGAGAACGTTTTCCGCCATGTAAAAACTGCAAGGGCAAAGTACAATGGGAATATGTCCGCAGAGCTTAATTAATTTAACTATAAAAAACCTGGGCTTTTTATATGAAAAGCCCAGGTTTTTATTTTATTGTGCTTGACTTTGATATTGAATAGAAGTCTTTAGTGGATCTTTTATTTCAAATAATGCACGTTCAAGCATACCCCGAGTAACAGCATCCTCAAATGGCTCAAAGAGAGGCTTTGGTAATGTGTCAGGTGAAAACCATTCCCATGTATCACACTTATGAGGTTCCATAACTTTAGGTATCCCCTGAGATAACTTTCCAGCTACAAATAATGTAATGTAGTGCTTATTATTCATAAGCCCACTTGCATTATAAACAAACGACATACGCTTAAGATTTTTAAGACGAATACCCGCTTCTTCTAGAGTTTCTCGGGCTGCGCACTCTTCAGGCGATTCACCAAATTCAACATGACCACCAGGCGGTGCCCACGTACCATCACCATGAGAATTTTTACGCTTACCAAGAAGGATCTTGTTTTCGTCGTTAAAAATTAATACGCCAACACCAACAAGAATTTTTTTCTCCATGAAGTAATCCTAGATTTTAAGTAGTTCTGGACGCTTGAATGCAAGATACAATACACCAATAAGGTTAATAAATGCTACAGGGATGATAAAGAAATCGGTAATTGACCACACGAGCTCTGCATCCATGACAGCACCAAAAAATACTACAATTGCAACGGCAATATTGTAACCATTGATATATTTATTGTTTGTTACAAACAAGAAACACTGACCACCATTGTATGCATTACCAAGGATAGTACCAAATGCAAAGAGGAATGCGGTAAGTGCTAAAATAACTGCAGTTTGTGGGAAATACATTGAAAACGCTTTAGCCAAAACGTTAATACCAATACCAAGGCTTGGATCTTGCCAGGTACCTGTCAGTAACGTTACAAGACCGGAAAGTGTACAAACAAACAGAACAGAGTAGATACTGACCATTGCAAGTACACCTTGCTCTGTAGGATTTTTGGTTGCTGATTTTGAATGTGGAATAGTTGCAGTACCAATACCAGACTCAGTAACTTGAATACCCTTTGCTATCGCCCAACGCAATGTTTTTTGTACAGTAACACCGACAACTGCTCCTGAAACCGCTTGCATATTTAATGCAGAGCTAAAGATAAATTGTATCACTGCAGGAAGCTTACTAATATTACAAAGAATCACCCAAAATGATGCCCCACAATATAAAACAAACATTAATGGAACCATCTTTGATGATAAGTTTGCAATTCGCTTAATTCCGCCAAGCAAACAGAAAATAACGAGCGCCGCTAAAACACCACCTGTTACATATTTTGAAATGGAATACGTTTGCAAGATATCTGAAAGTGTGTTTGATTGATTACTACACCACGCAACAAGCAGCACCGCGCCAAAATATGAATACCACGTCGCAAGCTTTGGACTAATTTCTTGGCTCAGATACTCCATTGGACCACCGGCAATAGTGCCATCTTTTCGCTTATGACGATACGCAACAGCATAGGTAACTTCAGTAAATGTGGTTGCTGCACCAAAGATAATAACAACTAAAAACCACAAAAACGCTCCAGGACCACCAAGCTTAATGGCGATAACCGGACCAATGATATTTCCGATACCAAGCGTTGTAGACATCGCAGTGAACAATGCTTTATGTGATTGAATTGAATGTTCACCTGCTTTCTGCTTGGATGAAAAAATACTTTTGAAAAAAAGATACATCATACGAGGAAACATGCGTACTTGAATAAATTTTGTTTTAAAAGTAAGAAAAACACTTGTAAAGAAAAGTATAATGAGAGGGAGAAACAAAACTTTTTCACTCAACTCTTTCAGCATTATAGTAAAATCCACAGATATCCTTTCCTAATGTAATTAGAAATCAGTATGAAGCAAAAACGTTGCTTTAATAAATTCGATGTCATATGAGTTTGAGTAGCCCCACGCTACCCAACTAACAATAGAAGATATCGTTCTAATAATCAGTTTTAATAGAGTTTCGCTCTTTTAGCACCAATTTTGCTTTATATCCAACCATTCCAACAACGATAAGTGCGAGAAATGGCAACAGATGATGAAAACCAGAAATGTACAAGGTCTTCACACTAATGTATAGCAATGCAATACATGAAAGGAGCGCGAGCACTCCGGTTATTTTTGTTTTTTTGTTTACTACAAAAAACGCTATTGAACTTAATAAGTAAGCTATTGTCACACCAAAATCACTCATGGTCACCAAGTAATGATCAGATGTGGTAATAAAGAGAAAGGTTAATAGTAACACAAATTGAACCAATACACAAATCCATGGGATATTGTTGCCGTTCTTTTTGAGCAAATAAGATGAGCCAATAATTGAGTTGTCTTGAGCGATTGCATACAAATTCCAGTTGTTGTAATAAAACATTCCATAAAAGCCCGCAAGAAATGAAGACAAAATTGAAAGATAAATTACCTTGTTCCCCCAAGAGATAACAAATTGATTATTGGTAAGTTTTCCTAAAACGTTCAGGAATGGATTAATATCCGCTGTGCCATGAATGCAAAAAATAAATGTTTGCAACATAAAGTACATAAGAATAATTGCCGCAAATGAAACTAAAATAACTTTTGAAACTTGTTCTTTACCATTTTTTATTTTATCGGCAACAGCACAACATGCTTCAATACCGACATATGCAAAAAATATCATTGGTATTGAACCAAAAATACTATCAAAGCTAACCGGCGTTAATACAAAGTGGCTGGAATCAAACAGCATAAGCGCCCCAACAAGAAGCACAAATATTGGAACAAGTTTAAAAATAGCAAACAGAACCTGGAACCCTTCTAAGAACTGAATATTCATAAGATTAAAAATGGTGAAAATGAAAATAAGCAGAACATCAAGGCCAACTCCCAAGAGACCAAATCTAGCAAGCATTGGCGCTAATGAAGACTTTTGAACATACACGGAAAAGGCATGAATCATTGCAGCGTTTCCTGCAACTGTACCAATAAAGTAACCCCATCCACTGAGAAAACCCCACGATTGCCCAATAGTTTTTCGACTATAGACGTATAAACCACCAGCTTCGGGAAAACGTTTTGCCAAATGCGCTAAAACAAGGACCAACGGCAAGAGCGCTGCTCCGCACAACAACCAGGCAAACGGTGCAAAGATACCGCAAAGCACTGCTATTCTTTGTGCGCCAAGAAAAAATGCACTACCAACAACAATGTTGATATTAATGATAATTGCTATCCAAAAAGGAATTTTTTGAAAATCGTTCAAGATACACCTTTAGCTTTATTACGTTTATATGCATACATCATACAACCAAGCAGTACCCCTGCAATAAGCGGCATTGCATACATAAGGCGTGCAAAATGATCTATGCCGATCTCCATCCACGTGAAATAAAATAAAATAGAACATGTTACAAAACCAAGAATAGTAACAACGGAGGCTACATATGATTTTTGTTGAACTTGTACTCTTAGTACTGATGCCAGCGTTAACACGAGTGCAGTCATAACACCCAAGTTTGCAAGGGCATATAAAACTTCTTTATATGGAACACATGACATCAATAAGAAAATCACTAAACCTTGAAAAAACACTGCAAGCGTCGGTCTAAAATACTTATTTTCCTTAACTAATTTATCAGGAAGAAATGTAAGCTTGCGTTCGGCAAGAGCAATAATATTAGCAACATTGGAGAGCATCACACCGTATACCGCATTGAAGTAATTAAGAATAAAAACAAGAACAAGCGTCAACTCTGCCACTGCAAGAATTGACGAATTTTGAATTCCCAAGAACTGTATAAACGATGGCACACCATGCTGTGCAAGCGTTTCTGGACCCATGATATGAAGGAGCCCAAAATGGAAAAAGGTGTAGAGCGACATTGAAATCACAAACGCAGTAAGAATAACGCTAAAGGTTTTACTTGGACCACCTTCTAAATGCTGGCTGAGATTACAACAACTCTCAAAACCCCAGTACCCAAAAATAGCCATTGGAATTGTTGCTGGTACGCTTGAAAAATCACCCATTGTGTAAGTAAGCGATGAATCCCAGTAGAAAACAAAGATAGCAACAATTAAAAAGAGTGGTGCAAGTTTTAATAACGTTGCAAAACTTTGTACCTGACTAATCACTTTTACACTTAAAAGATTAAGAAGCGTCAATGCACAAATGATGATAAAGGTGAAAAATATTGGATTATCTGCAAGAAATTGAACATCAAATCTATTGAGAAACGTCTCCTTCAAAACAGTTGCTTGTGTAGCACCCGTTGAAGAGAATCCTAGAAAGTAAGCCCATGCAGCAATAAAACCCCATGTACTTCCCAATCCCTGTGAGCAATAGTTAAAAAATCCTCCAGGTCCAGGAAACATGCGTGAAGCTAATGCAACACACCAAATTACAGGAAAGAGCATGAGCCCTGCGGCTCCCCAGCCGAGAAAACTAAAATTTCCCGCTTTTTCTACCATGATTTGAGGACCAAAGTAAATCCCCACACCAACAATAATATTGATGGACATCAGCACGGCAGCCCAAAATGAAATCTTTCCTGTTCCTGACATTAAGTACATCCTTTTAAAAAACTTCGTTCTTATCACGTTTAAATACAATGGACTATTGTAGCAGAATTTTCCCTACTTTTATAACAACTTGAAAATTTGCACTTGTATGATAGGATTTTTCATATCTTGAGAATATATTAGTACAACGGCAAATAAAGGAACCATATGAAAACGCAAGCGACCCTTAAAAGCGTAAGCAAGGCTGCTTTTTTAATTGCTTCACTTTCGCTTTTTCCAGGCTGTGATCTTCTGACAAATCTCTTTAAAGCGAAAAAAGAACCGAAAAAAGTCGCTGCAACCTCTACGAAAAAAATGACTTCTCAAGCAGATAAAAGCGGTCCTGTTCTTTTAAACTTAAATAGTGATCCTGTTATCTGGGAATCCGATTTTAATCAGAATCTTAAGCAAATGCTCCAAGCAAACCCTTACTTTAGAGGCGCTGGAGTTGACGCACTTCCGATGGCTATTAAACGCAAATTCTTTGATGAGTTGGTAAAACAAGAACTCATTTTGAGTGATGCTAAAAAACGTAAGATCTCGAAAAAAGAAGAATTTGTTAAAGCATATAAAGACCTCAAGCGTCTTGCTAAACGTTCTCTTATTATCCAATTTTATGAAAAAGACATCTTCGATACAATCAATGTTTCAGACAAAGAGAAAGATGAGTTCTTTGAGAAGAACAAAGAGCGCTTTATCAAAGTTCCTGGCGGCGTACTCGTTTCAGGAATTAAGTTTGAAGACGAAAAAGACGCTGATAACTTTGTAGAACAAGCAAAAAAAATTGAAGAAAAAGACTTCATCAAAGATTTTGATGTAATGGCTAAAGACAATGACAAAGGAACATTCAGAGGATTTGGCAGAATTAGCAAACAAGCTCAAGGATATGGCTTTGATGCAACTCCTGCACCGGTAAGAGAAACTGCTCTGGCTGCACGTAACTTCCCTGCTATAGAAAAAGTTAAAGTTGGCAAAGAACACTGGGTTATAGGAATTGCAGACAAGAAAGAAACAATCTTCTTTAAACGCAGTGAAGTTGATGAACAAATAACTGGCATTAAGAAAAACAACAAGTTCAAAGACCAACTTGATGAGCGCGTTAAAGCTCTTCACTCTGACAATAAAGTAGAAGTTAATGAAAGCTACTTTAAAGAAAAAGAGCCCGCAGATAGAGATGATAAAAAGGAAACAAAAAAAACAGCACAAAGTAGAAATACTCAAGCACCAACAATGGCTGCTTAAAAATTAATACTATTTTCTC
>JAUIHA010000026.1 GCA_030432505.1 bacterium
GAATAAGATTTGGAGAATAATGTTTTTTTGATATAAATCATTAAAATGATACTAAATAGAGATCCGCAGTTAAGACCGAATGTGGATTTTATTATTTGAAAATTATAAGCGATTTTTTAGATCATTAATATCTTCGTCTGTTGCTTCTGGAGGGAAACTTCCATAATGTACTTTTTTAAGTTCTGCGATATTGACGATAACATCTTGCTGCCCACAACAAAGAACCGCAGGCATAAGACAAAAGACGAGCCATGAAAAAATGATGCTCAATGTTTTGCTGTAAAAACCTTTGGAAATCACTCAAGTTCCTCGTAAACACGATCATACAGTTCTAACAAATCATCTTTTTTAATTTTTTTGAGTTTGTTCTTTATCCACCGGAGAAAACCCCTGATCTTTCCAGTGTCTCCCTCGAAATTATACTGGAGGACACACCATCCTGGCATCCCGAGCGCTCCCAAAAAAGTAAATAATACACAAGCGCCAATACCTGTAGGATCGGAGATCATCATCGCACACAAACACGCACCCCACAGAGCCCACACATCCAATATCCCCATCCACATGAAATACTCACCTGCATTACCATTGCCAAGCACGTAGGTTGCCATTACCCAAGGAAGTAAAAACTGATAACAAGCAACAAAAACAACAGCCGGCAAATAAATACAGACAATACAAGGAGATCGACGTGCAACATGCCAACGAAAAATCCTATCCTCAAGTTTATAGGAGCGATCAATTTCGGACAAAGGTTCATTCACAATGCACCGCATCTTAAAAAGCTCTGTCGAAAATTTTTTAATCTTTTCCTCAGTTTGATGCCGATCCAATGATGTAATATCGGGAAAATCCTGCCCCTTTTTATAGGTTAGACCTATCATTTCAAACATTTTTTTCAGGCGTTTATGAATGTACTTTTTTATTTTGTTCTGATTTCCCTTTTTCAAAAGAGAAATAACTTTCTCCGTATCTTTTTTCAGTTGATCGAAATCAAACTCCTGCATAAAAGTACTTATCAGTGCCTGATGATTTTTATTAGAAGTTTCTTGTTTCCATCTTTCTACCGCACCTGGCAATCCTCTCGGATGGCTCACATTGTCTAAAACAAGCTTCATAAATGTACGCATCACATCCTCTACGTGTTCAGGAACTACCTCCATTGTTTGAGAGGAAGCATCAAGAACGGGAATAATTTGCTCATCTGTAGTATCATCAAGATTTAAATTGCGAATATCAATGACCAAATGGGTAATTTTTTTATTATCTTCACCTACAATAATGTCAGACTCTTCTGCAAAAAGTACCGGGCTCAGCATAAGCCATGAAAAGGTGAATACTACAATTTTTCCCCAGCTATTTTGCGTCATTACATTCATGAAGTTTGCTCCTTCTTACGTGGCCATAATTTTTTTAATAAAATCCTTAGTTCTTCAATTTTTTCAGATAAAGTATCTTGAATGTTCTCTTGTTGCAACCGTTTGTTCTCAACCTGCTCTATTTGAGGTCCTAAAATAAATTCTAAAATCGCAACAACAAAACAAAGTGACGGGGTAACAATGCAATACGATTCAACAATTGAAACGCAAAAACATGCAAGTACAATAAGCCCATTTAAATCGACTACGTCATTAATAAGTTTCAGTTGCAAGGCAAGAGATCCTGAGAAAAAAAGAATATACGCGGTTACCAAAAACCCAATGGCTGAATACCCAGCACAATAGTAGGTTCCTTCACTAACAATGCAATCTTTATCAGAAACAAGCTCTACCGCATTTTTTGCATATTCTTTATGCTGAGCAAGAAAACATAAGAAATATGCTATTTTTTGTATCACCAATTTTAATTTGTGAGATTCGATTGTTTCATTGTTACATTCATCTTCTATCTTTGAAACCAATGCATTGAGCGAGCCATTAAACACACAATTTTCGCCATAGACGCTCGTTCCGATTTCTTTTAAAAGATCGGCATCAAGTTTTTTGCAAAGCCATTCTTCTACAAACGAAGCGTCACCTGTATAAATTGCATTTTTAAATGCTTCGAGGTCTTCTAGAGAATAAATTTCATGGATTTTTTTTTGGTATTTGCCCTTAAATCTTTTAACACCCTGAGGATACTTTCCACGCATCATTTTTCTGATCTTTACCAGCGCATTATCTAATGCTCCTGAATCATCAAGCATGTTGATTTCTTGGACATCACCAGGGTCTCCGTTAATTGCTGGGCCATCCATGCCAATAACAACATCATATTGTTGTTCTACAGCTCCGTATCCATCTCCTCCTGAAGAAACTAAATTGTCAGTTTCATTACTATAAAGAGACGTCGTTAAAATAAGCCATGCAAACAACAAGAAATGTATTTTTTCCCAATGAGACCGAATAAACAAATTCATACCCTCTTTTCTCCATACTTTGAAATAGAAAAATTGATAATCAATTAGAACAAAAAGTATAGAAAAATATTGGTTTAGACAAGAAAAAAGCGCCCACACCTTACAGTATGAGCGCTTTGGAAATATATTTGTATCCCGAACTCCGATCCGGGATGACGCCTTTACTAGCTAGATTAAGCTTGTCATCCAGAATGCCTGAACTTTATCCCAGTATTGTAGCAACGCTGAAATAATAAGCGTTGTAAACACAGGCGTCTTAATCCATTTAAAGCCATACAATACATTCAAGAAATTAACAATTGCTAGCACTACAAGCCCTGGATATAAAACGGTCAAAAGCGGCATAGTAAGTTCCATGATTTTATCAAAACCAAGATTAGACATAACCGCAGTAATACCTATTGTTGCATAAAGGCATGGAAGGTACGTAACTTTGTTATTAAAAATCACACGTTGCAAGTAATCAGCAAATACTGTTGTTAACGCAACCGCTGTGGTTAAGCATGAAACGGCAACCGTGATGTTTGCAAAAAGACCACCAACATTACCAAGTACCAAGTCTGCAAGAATACTAAATACATCACCATCAGGTACGCCTTGAAGCCCTTGACTGTTAAACCCAGCAACAATGCAGAAGCCGGTGTATACGGCACCAAGAAGCAACGCGCCAATGGTACCAGCTTTTAAGCCGTACATAGCGAGTTGTTTTGGTTCAATGTTATCTTGCCCATTTAAACTCTTTTTAATACCAGAAAGAATCAAGCCAGAGAAAAACACCGTACCCAAAAGATCAGCCGTTTTATACCCAGTCAAAAGTCCAGTAAGAAAACTTTTTGTTCCAGAAATCGTGCTTACCATAAATGCTGCTGGATAAAAAATACCAACAAGTATCACGGATACTAAAAGTGTCAATTTGATTGGCCCCAAAAAGCGCCCAATAACGTCAATTACTGAGCTTTGACGGAACGTAAGCAAGTAGATGATAACTGCGCAAAAGATACTAAAGTACACCATGGTAAACGATGGCATATAAAGTTTTACAGCAGCATGAGAAATGGTTATACAACGCGGTGTCATCGCAAACGGCCCAATGATGATCATACAAACAAGACCGATTAAGAAGCCTGGAATTCTACCAAGTCTTCCCAAGAACTTGTCATATTGCCCATCGGAAAGCATAGTTGAAACAAGACCAAGAAGTGGAACAAGAATTGCCGTTAATGCAAAACCACCAAGAGCAACCCATACCATGGAGCCCATATCTCGACCAAGTGCAAGTGGAAATACTACGTTACCCGCACCAAAAAGCATAGCAAACATTGCCAAACCAACAGAAATTATTTGTGATGTTTTCACAATTTTCCTTCGTTTATTAAACGGTTAAACCAAATTAGTTTTTAAAATAAAAATGTAGCGAAAAAATTTAGACTAAAATAATGCCGTTAGCGACCGCTAACATCATCATGGAAATGACGGCGAGATTGCCCATCATTGAGACGGATGAAATAAGAATATTTTTATGAGAGAATGTGTGATTTGCTGAAGTATCTACTTCACGCTGTGTATGGTGAAAATGACTGCAGGTGTTCTGCATGGTCCTTCCCTTCGGTTAATAGCCCAAACTGGGCCTAATAATAAAAAATACTCATTAGGCCCAGTTTAGCACATTTCAATGCGTTAGGCTATCATGGCTCCTAGCGCCACAATGACAACTTTTTGGTTATGGCTTCAACCTCATTTTTAGGACCGAAAATCGCCACGCCATAGTAGGTCAAATCCGCCTCTGCGGTGCTTTTTATCTTCTCGAGCTGCTCCAAGTAGGTCCCACCGGTCATGGTCTCGGTAAAATCAACACACAGCAAGCCCTTATCACTGGCTTGGTTGCGCAACTTTCGCAGTTCACCATTTTTTGCACGTAGTACAATAAGTGAAAGCGCAGATATGTTTGCATGCTTGTTGCCATCTTTGTCCGTAAATTCAATGAACTTCATGTTTTGTTTTTGTTCCTCACTTGCTTGCCCTACAAGGCCAAGCGCCATGTGTGATGCAGCATTTATCACTACACCAGGTTCACATTTCTTGTTCAATGCAATAACAAATTTGTAATCATTAATAGTGCTGTTTGACATAATTATTCTCTTTCTAAATTAAATAAAGATATGTTTCTTTTCTTTTATAAATGCGCTCATGCTGAGCTTAATGTAAATCCAATCCCGAAGGGGTGTCATCCCGGACCCTGAATAACGAGTTTCCAGTCTACGCCCAGGTGGCTACGACGGACTGGCAGAGCGATATCATGTAGAAATCACTCGCTCATCCTGCATATGCGCCGCAGTAACGTAGGCCTAAGGTGTGTAGACCATAAGGAATTATTCAACGATGTAACTAATTCTTGTTTTTCCACTTTTACACTTAACCTTTGGAATACGAACACGCCCAATTTCTTGCAGCGCGCTCACGTGCGTTCCACCACATGGAATAGCCTCATATCCCTGCACAATCATCACCCGCGTTGGTTTGTCTTTTGGCAAATACTCAGGAATATTGCGGCACATTGTTTCAAGCTCTGCCCGTTCAACAATCTTGAGATCAACAGATAAATTCTGCGCAATGAGCTTTGCAATTTCTTCTTCTATCTTCTGACGAATTGCTTCACGCTCTTCAGGCTCAATAGTCCCTTCATATTCAAGGTATGGCCCTTGTGGGAAATGATATCCTTTTGTTGGCTTCATGTACCGGTCAAGTTTGTGAAACAAGGCAATATCAACTAAGTGCCCTGCTGTGTGAATTTTACTATGCAATGCACGTCGGTCCAAATCAACATGCAGGCTTACTTCTTGACCTTGCTGTAAAGCATCGCCCTGGAAACTGCCAATGTGATACACAATACCATCATGAAAACGTACTTCTTCAACATTAAAAACGGTATACCCAGCAGTAATGGTTCCGGTATCATACGGTTGACCACCACCTTGGGGATAAAAGATGGTTTGATCTAAAATCAGCATGGTTTTACCATCTTCACGAGTTTGAATACCAATCACTTGTGCGTTACTTTTACAACATACACTATCAAGTAAATAGTTGAGTTTTGTCGCATTTTTCATACGAATACTCCTTAAAAATCTTTATGTACTCTTAAAGCACAAAATAAATTAAAAAATAATAAAAGTTTACGACGATTCGCCGATACATGAATTGATGGTTATGATGCTTATTTTAGACAATGTCACCCTGCCTGTCCGTCGTAGCCACCTGGGCGTAGACTGGAAACTCGTTATTCAGGGTCCAAATAGTATTCCTTTTTATATAAACAAGGAAATGACATTTGGATGCTGAATCAAGTTCAGCATGACACCCGGAGTCAAAACAAACCCCTAACGACATTCGCAGTATCGCAATCGCATAGAAAAAATGAGATGCACCTAAAAACGGTGCGTAAAATTAGCGGAAATCGAAGAGTGAAGAAACAAATGAGGTGATTAAGAAAAGGGAACGACCTTGGAATGGATACCCACCAATTTCGTTTTTCATAGATTTATGTTTCATAATAGACCCTTTTCTAAAAAAATACTTAAAAAGCCGTATCCTTCGAGGCTCGGTCGTCCATGACCTCGCACCTCAGGATGAGCGTAATTAACAAATTCAGATTAGCAAACCGTTACCATTTTGCAAACAGTTTAGATGAATTTCTGTCCGTCCTTAATCAGCTTTTTGCGAATTGAGTAGAGCTTCTTTGATGGGATCTGACGTCCACGTGGAGTTTTTTGTAATAATCCACAACGAAGCAAAAATGGTTCACAAACCTCTTCAATCGTATCTTTGTCCTCACCCGTCATTGCTGCAAGGGTATCAAGCCCAACCGGGCCACCATCAAAATCTTTAATGATGTGAACCAATAAACGACGATCAAGCTTGGTCAAACCATCTTCATCAATATCAAGAAACTTGAGGGCATGGTTAACCACCTCAAGGTCTACCAATGAATGCTTATGCACTTGCGCATAGTCTCGAACTCGGCGCAAAATACGCTTTACAATTCGCGGTGTTCCACGCGCACGCCTGCCAATACACAGCGCAGCTTCAGGCAAAATTGGTAATCCCAAAAAATCTGAGTTTTGTTTTACAATGTCAGCAAGTTCATCAGGCTCATAAAAATCAAGCCGCTCAACAATACCAAAACGGGTTTGTAGCGGTCCTGAAATGAGTGATGTTTTTGTCGTTGCACCAACAAGTGTGAATGGACTAAGTGGCAAACGAATAGATTTTGCCCCAGCACCCTGCCCAATGATGACATCAACACAAAAGTTTTCCATGGCACTGTACAAAATTTCTTCAACGTTTTTTGGAAGACGATGAATCTCATCAATAAATAATACTTCGTGCGGTGTTAGGCTGGTCAAGATTGCCACCAAATCACCAGTTCGTTCAATAATTGGCGCACTGGTAATTTTAAACCCAACATCAAGTTCGTGCGTAATTACACGGGCAAGTGTAGTTTTACCAAGCCCGGGAGGACCAAACAGCAATAAATGATCCAGCGGCTCTTCTCGCATTTTTGCTGCTTGCACATAGACTTTTAATTTTTCTTTAATCGCTTTTTGCCCAAGATAATCATCAAAGCCTTTGGGCTCAAAGGTAAGAACTTTGTCTTCTGCTGTTTCTTGCTGTGTCAGTAACTCAACCGGTAATTCCATGCTCATTGCACTACTCTTTTTTTATTGACGAAACTCATTATTCATTAAAGTGTAACAAGATGAAACTCAAAATAAAATAGTTAAAACGAAACGCTTCTATAATGAAGAACGCAAATGAACTTTAAAAATATACGCATCCCGATGACGCACAACAGCCAAAAGGCCAGCTTGTCTGTTCCAATCAAAAAGAATAGATTTTTTTGGTGTTGATCTTTGTATAATTTTCTGATTCAGAAACCACTGAATTAGAGCTGTTTTAATTTTTTTTCTAAAATCTATTTCAACCTGTCCAAGCGGCATCTCATCTCGTGGATTAAATATCTTCGCCATACCATCACACCGTGAAAAATCTTTTAACACCAGTTGCCCTTGGGGAATATAATGCCAGTACTCAATAATCTTGTGAAGATTATCTCCTTCATCATTAACTGTTGCCGCTAATATTACTAGATATTTTCCATCTTCTAGCCACAAAACTTGTTTTGCTTCAATATCAGCAAAATTACATGTACAGCCACTGAGCGAGTCGTCCCCACATATACACACTCGACAATGCCGACCAATCTCAAACTGCATAATATTTTCAACAACCACTGGCATTGAAAATGCTAGTCCTGAAAATAAGAAATAAACAAACACCAGCATATATTTTTTATAGATCAACATGATATTTTCCGTTTTCGCGCAAATACTTTCCAAAGATATCCAAAAAGATTAGACTCGATTATAAAGTAGAGATAGGCCTTTTACAAGGGGAATGGAATGAGGAAAACTACCAAACTTTTAGGAGCACTACTTATGCTAACCAGCACACACACGCAAGCAAAAACAATACAAGGAACATCCATGGCACTGCCTAAAGCACCAGAAACCATTGAAAAATATGATGAGATAGCAATTCAATATAATGAAAACCTACCAGAACTCTACAACAACGTCTCTCCAGAAGAACGTGTTTTCATCTACTATATTTTCCGCGCGGGTCTTCCTGGTAACCGCATTCTTGCCGACCAACTTCACCGCCACTCCCTTGAGGTTATGGAAGTTTTTGAAGCTATCGTAAAGAACAAAGATACAATTTTACAAGCACAAGACAAGCTTGCAAGCATGGATGTTAAAAAGTTTGTTGATGAAGCAAAAACCTTTTTGATTTATCTCTGGACCAATCATGGACAATATTTCCAGCGTGAACATGCAAATTCAAAACGCACTCCACACCGCCTTAAGCTTCGTGAACTCAGCGAGCACAATGTAAAAGATGTCCTGAGCTTTCTTGGTAAAAACGATTTGAGAGACCGTGTTATTCATCTTGGGCCAACCATTTTTGATGAAAGCGTTGAACCAACGCCAACTGTACCAAACGACATTGTTAAAAGTGCGGTAAACATTTATTCAATTGATTTTACTGAAGCTGACTACGCAGCAATGCCTAATGAAACACAAGATAAAATTAATGT
>JAUIHA010000027.1 GCA_030432505.1 bacterium
ATCTTAAGATACTCTACTATCTTTGTATTGTTCTCTATAAATGACTCTAAGGTCAAAAGACTATCAAAGCAAGAACCCTGTAGTCGATGATCATACACATTCAAAAGTGCCAACGCATATTTTTTTGCCAACACATCAGTTTCTAACGCCATTAAACTACCTGTCTTTATCTACTACACAATTTTTTTTAATGAGCTGTTTTAGAAATTCTGCACCACTACTTCCCTGGTACGCACATTTTAACTCATCTCGAGCATTTTGAAATGCCAAAGGCATAACGCTTGCAGCAAGCTTGGATTCTTGTAAAAATCGCTCCTGCATCATGCGCTTTTTTTTATTTTTCGCAATAAGCTTCTTGTCTTCTTTTTCTACATCAGCATTGCTATCACACTTAAACTGGTGCCAACGCTGAACCTTTTTTTCGAGAAGAACGAACATCTTTTTTTGATGTTTTACCTGATTATCAATACGTTTTACGGTTGAGGTTAACAACTTGTCTCGCTCTAAAATCTCAACTTGTTGTTTCTTTTGTTCACGTTTCTCTTTAGAAAGGTATGGGAAAAGATGTTCCTTGATAAGCCCCCACAACTTAAAACTAAAGATTGCAAAGAGCGTCAAATGAAAAACTATTGATAATGGGTTCATATCAATATGCATGAGGAACCTGCTTTATAATAATTTTTTTGATATCTTGAGCTGCATGTTCTATTTCTTCTTCATCTTTTACATAACGAATATCTGATGAAACAGCCTGGCGCTGATACTTGGAAACATGATATTGCTTTTTGAGATATGTTCTAAAGTCTTCGAGTAATCCCCGTTTCTCAGAAATTTTTTGCTCCAACACGACTTCGCGCTTTTTAAGCTCTTTGAGCAAGTGTTCACGAGCAACCTTTCGCAGCTCAAAACGCTCAATTATTGGCTTAAAAAGTAACTTGTGGAGAAAAAAATACGTGATCCAGAAATTCGTGATTTGAAAAAAAAGGGTAATATTAATTTTCATGGTACTACCCTTTGCTACTCATGGCTCTTATCTTCCTACAAAGAACATAAGAATGATAGCAACGAGCAATGCATAAATTGCCGTTGATTCAACAAATGCAAGTGCGAGGATCATTGTTCGTACTATCACATTAGCATTTTCGGGCTTTTTACCGATACTTTCGCAGGCTTTACCTCCAATAAAACCTTGGCCCAAAGAAGGACCCAAAGTCCCAATTCCCATGCAAATGCCAGCAGAAACATATGCCGCAACTTTTACCCATTCCACTTCAGCAGCCATAGCTTACCTTTCTGTATAGATGAATACGTGATCCCATCGAGCTTTAGTATGTAAGGATAATAGCATAATTGTCAAACGTTATCACGATAAAAATCGAAATTACTTGTTAAATACTAGTATGTTTGAAGAGACGCCGCTGAAGATGCTTGTTCTCTGCCTCCAACAATAAAGTAATTCATAAATCGAGAAACTTGCTCGATTAACTCTTGCTTGCGTTTTGCATCATTTTCAAACTCATAATTTGCATCAATTGTTAGAACCGGAATATCTTTGAGATCTCCTTCAACGTCATGCTTATCAACAAGCCACTCTTCGTGTTTGTTATGAAGGTCAGACAGATACGTCAGGGGAATGGTCTGCTCTTCACTGCGATTCCTTTTTGCTAGGCGTTTATAGCATACTTCAGGATTGGCTTGCAGGTAGATGAACCCATCGGGACGAATCGCATACTTGCTCTCAAGCCATGCAAACCATTGCTTATACATAAACCATTCAAGCTCAGTCATCAAATTTGATTCAAAACAATTTTTCGCAAAACAAAAGCGATCACAATAAATTGAGCGCTCAAGAACTTGTGCATTATATGAACTTTCTTCAGCCATTTTTTCGAGCTGAGCTTCTATTCTGCTAATAAACGCGTATGACTGAAATGTATAGGCCCAACGCTTGGTATCTTTATAAAAAAGATCGAGAAGATTTCCCTCTTCTCCAATTTTTTGCCATTTATCAACCGGCTCTCCGACGATTTCAATATCAAGATTATCTTTTAAAATTTGCAAAAAAGTAGATTTTCCCGCCCCTATGTTTCCTTCGACGATAAACGTTCTTTTCTTTTTTTTTGCATCGTGTTGCACGGTTTTCCTTTTCTCGTGATCATTTAATTTTTTGAAATCTCCCAGCTGAGTTTACTCAAAAGATAAAAATTGTATACCCGTTTTTACCGGATATTTTTCATAAATTTTTCAACCGACAATGCAATAGCATTTTGCTTTTTTTCACTCGCTTCAAAATCACTGTTCCCATCAATGATAAGCACAGGTTTTGTAGTTTTATTACTCATCAGCCAGTCATCATGCCTATTGTGAACATTAGTAAGAAACTGAACGGAATTTCGAGATGGAGCAGGAAACCGTCTTTTATTAATTCGTTGATAACACACTTCAGGGTCAACGCGTATATAAATAAATGCATCTGGTTGAATACTTTTTGCCGCAAGCCATGACGACCATTCTTGATACGCCTGCCACTCCACACGAGACATATACTCAGACTCAAAACCATTTTTTGCAAAGCAATGCATATCACAATAAATGGAACGTTCAGCAAGTATCACACTCTCTGGATGCTTATTCACAAACGCTTCAAGAGCTTTAAGACGTGCAAGAAACGTGTACGCCATGAGAGAATATGACCAACGCTTCTTATCGTGATGATACAAATCCAAAATACTTTTCCCATCGCCAATCGGATTCGTCTTCCACTCAACATCCGGCTCTACAAGCATCTTGATCAAAAGGCGCTCTCCAAGCAAGCGCAGCAGCGTAGATTTTCCAGCTCCAATATTCCCTTCTATAAAGATAATTTTTTTTCTACTCATTATAGCTTCCAATTAGCTTCCAAATTATTTTTAATTCTAATAGAAACACAAACCTCTCATTTAGACTACTTATGATACCTCACTTTTATTACTTTTGTTCTAAAAAGTGACCTCATTGACATATTACAATAATATGATTTACTCTTTATCGTTACTAAAATATGGTAGAAATACGATCTTGTATAATTTCATTACCATACATAAATTTAGAGAAAAACGCGGCTATCCATAAATTTGTAAAGAAATTATATGTTTAAAAAATTACAGAAGCTCTTGGGCATAATGCTACTTTCTACTCTTTTTTTAGCGCCCACTTATTCTGCTTATACAGATTCACTTGATAATGACGACTTCATGTCGCTCGATGATGATTCATTTATGTTCGACCTCAATGATATTCGGCGATTTGAAGCTGATAATCCAAATCTCGTCCGAAAAGTTCAAGCGGATACTCTTACCGCAAAACTTGCAGATGCGTTTAGCTTTGCAATCACAAAACCTCTTTGGCAACATACACAAACACCTAAGGGCCGGGATCCATTATATCTTCTTCCTTATAAAATTGGTGCTATAGAGTATGGTGGCGTCTCTGCTCGATTATTTTATAACATGACTAATCGCATGCACGTGAGTGCATCAAGTTTCCTTGACCTTGAGAGCATTGATAAATTTTTTGTTGAGAAAATTCTCATTCCTAAGATTCTCGAAGAGGTTGACGCTAATGCCATCTCATCCAAAGAAGTATTTAGTCTCCTTCCACTCTTTTTAGGAATGACACTACAAGAACGAAGAACAGGCCTTTTGCTCCAGGGTGGATTTACACGAGGGCCATTTAATATCCAACTTCACACCTCACTCCATCTAGCAGCTCGAAACTTCTGGCTTGGGAAAAAAGACCGAGCTGAAGCGCAAAAAATCACCGACCAATTATTCCCAGGGCAACAAATGGATGATGATGAATTTTATATTATCCGAATGGGATTTGGAGATACGCGATTAAAGTTTGGCCTAAACACACTCAACATGACAAACTTTAAAACCGATGTTGGCCTTGAAGTCATTATGCCAACAAGTCTCTTTACTCGTTCTCGTTCTATTGCTACATCCGTAAGCCTTGATGTAACCAATGAAGAAACACTTACCAAAACAGGTGGGAACATTTTACAAGGAACGCGAGACCTTCTGCTTGAGCCAAAACTTGGAAATGGTGGACACTTTGGCCTTGGATTCTTTATGGAGTCAAAAATTGGTATCTTTAATAACATTGCAGAAATCTGGACACGTTTCTCATTCGATAAATTATTTAACAACGATCAATACCGCCTCATCATGTCACGCGTTACTTCTGAATTTGCAACAAGAGAGAAACTTCGAGAAACGTTAAATAATGCAACGGTAGAAACCCCTACAGTCCCTAAAACAGGACTAGAAAAATCCGAACATACTGATGAAATGGCACGACGCCTTGGTAAATTTATTCCTCAATTTATATTTCCTGGTGCTTACAATGTTGAAATTCGCCCAGGAGGCGTATTCAATGCAATCTTTGGTGTGAAAATTAAAACAAAAAAATGGGAATATGCTTTTGGTTATGACTTCTATGCTCGTCAACGTGAACGCATAGAAAAGCTCTATAATACCAGTGTAGATATGACAACACTGCGCATTCAAGATGCTGAAACGCCAACAGTAGAACAACATAAATTTTTCTCTGAAACAACGTTTATTAAAAAACAACGTAATTCCATTTTACGATTTGGTTGGGGGAGTGATATGACCCTGCACGCACATAATATCGGCTATGATTGGACGGTATTCTTTAAAGTAGGAGCATCATTCTAAAGACATAATTTTATAACAAACTCTGAAAGGAAAAACGCATGAAAAATCTTGACAGAATACTTTTAATGAAAAACCTAAATACGCTTCTCATTGTCTCTGGTATTGCTTTAGCTTCAACGCATCTCGAAGCAAAGGTCAGCAAAAAAGAGCAGCCAGCAGCTACTCAAACTGCCTCAGCAAGTATTCAAGGGAAAGTCCTCAAAAACGAAGCTCTTGGAACCCTAAACTTAATTTTTGCACAACACCCCATAGCTATTTTACGAATTAACTTAGCAGCTCGCTCTATCAAAACAGCTCTTGATAAAACAGACTTAGAGCTACAACTCAAGCAAGCAACCAGAAGTACCCAAGAAAAAAAACAAGCTGATATAAAAACTGAAGAAAAAGAAGTTGCACAAGAACTCGAGCAAATTGTCGCTCCTGTCAGAGAATTCTTCGCTCAAATTCAAAATTACAACGCAATGGTTCAACCAATCATGCAAGAGAGTATTGGAGCACATAAACCTAATAGTCTCTTGATGAAATATTTTAACTCCAAGCAAGAGCTCATGGAGTTTGCTGAAAAAAATGTTACCACAAAAGAAACCTTCAAAGAACTTACATCAGAGTTGCTTCAATTCCTCAAAGACCTGACGAAAAGCCTTTCTCCTGAAGCAAAAACAGCATATAAAAAACTCATGATTACCATGAGAAACAACAAAAAGTAAATCAATAAAGGTTTTGTATGGAGGACATTCAAACAACACAAAAAGCTAATGTTTGTGGTACCGTAGAAAAGGTAATTTATAAAAATGATGAAAATGGTTTTTCTGTTTTCACGCTCAAGGTAAATTCCAAGGAAACGGTTACTGCTAAAGGGTGTCTTCCAGATATTTTTCAAGGAGAAGTTGTCTCTCTGACTGGAGAGTGGGCTTTCCATCCGAAATTCGGACGCCAATTCAACGTCCAAGAATATGATACAAAAATGCCTTCCAACGTCGTTGGTATCAGAAAATATCTGGCTTCAGGACTTATTAAAGGAATCGGCCCTAAGTTTGCGGAACGCTTGGTCAACACATTTGGCGAACAAACCCTTGAGGTCATTGATAAGCACCCTGAGCGTCTTAACGGCATTCCTGGCGTAGGACCAAAGCGAATTTCACTTATTGTTGATGCGTGGCAAGATCAAAAAGAAATTTCTAAAGTGATGGTCTTTCTTCGGGAGAAAGATGTATCAACAGCTTTCGCAACAAAAATTTATAAAACATACGGAAACTCAGCGTTGGATATCATCAAAAACAATCCGTATCGACTTGTTGAAGATATCTGGGGAATTGGTTTTAAAAGTGCTGACTCTATAGCCCTTAAAATGGGTCTTAAGCCTGATTCTATTGAACGAATTAAAGCCGGCATTTTGCATGCAATTTCACAAGCAACAGGTAACGGACACTTATATGCTGAAGTTGAAGACGTTAAAGAAGAAGTTTTTAAACTTTTAGATCTTGATAAAAAACTATGCAGCGAGCTTTTAAAAAAAGCAATGCACCAACAATACCTGCAAGACAAAATTAAAGTTATCACCCATAAAGATGTGCATTATCTTACCCTGCCACAATATTATTATTCAGAAAAATCAATCTCCAACAAAGGTTGATATTGATGCAATTTATCACGATCTACGCAAAGGTGATGATTCTGCAATTCAACTAAATGAAGATCAACAGAAAGGTATTTTGACCTGCTTACAAAATAAAGTAACCATCATCACGGGTGGCCCAGGTACCGGTAAAACAACGCTTATTAAAAAACTCCTTTCTGTTATGGAAAGTAACCGTCTACGTTTTAGACTTGCAGCTCCAACCGGACGTGCAGCAAAACGTATGTTTGAAGGAACCGGCAGGAGTACCGAAACACTTCATCGACTTCTTGAGTTCACTCCTGGCACCATGGGCTTTGCGCGCAATGAGCAAAATGCTCTTGAACTTGATTTCTTAATTGTCGATGAAGCATCAATGATTGATGTTTTCTTGATGTTGGCAATTCTCAAAGCATTGCCAGATAAAGGACACTTGGTTCTTCTTGGCGATATTGACCAGTTACCATCTGTGGGGGCAGGAAATGTACTAAAAGATCTTATCAACTCTAAAAAAGTTTCAGTCGTTCGGTTAACACAAATTTTTCGTCAGGCACAAGACAGTATGATTATTGTGAATGCTCACAAAGTTAACCGCGGGGATTTTCCGCGCTCTTCACCAACTGAAGGAAAACGCGACTTTTTCTTTTTAAAGAAAAATGAACCGGAAGAGTTGTTTCCACTGCTACACACTATTTATAAAAAACGTTTCCCAGCACTGAAAATTCATCCTGATAAAACAGTTGTTTTAACACCAATGAACCGTGGTACCGCAGGAACGCAACGATTGAATCAAGAACTACAAATGATCCTAAATCCTGAAACGATTGAAAACAAAACCGTTATGCGTTTTGGCCAGGCATATAAAGTTGGCGACCGTATAATGCAAATTCGTAATAACTACGACAAATTTGTTTTTAATGGTGATATGGGGAAAATTACCGATATCGATAAAAGTAATCAGACTATCTACATTGCCTTTGGTGATCGAAACTTAGAATATGATTTTACCGAACTGAATGAAATTGTTTTATCATATGCTATTTCAATCCACAAAAGTCAGGGGTCTGAGTTTGACGCCGTCATTATACCTATTTTCATGCAGCACTTTATTCTGCTCCAACGAAATCTCATTTACACCGCTATCACACGAGCAAAAAAGCTGTGCATCCTTGTTGGGCAAACAAAGGCAATTGCTATGGGTATAAAAAATGATAAAGGTACCGAACGAACAACATTCTTAAAAGAATTTTTAACCACAGACCTTGAAGCTCGATAACAATTAAGGCCAAGGATACAAAACACCCTTGGCCTTAATTTTGGGCATAAAATAAAAAACTCTCAAGAGCTATTTTTTTCAAATTTGTAAATTTTTCACTCCAAGTTCTAAGAAAAAACACCCAAAACCAATCTCATTTGAGTAAAAAATAAAAAGAAATACAATAGAAGAATTACAATTAGAAACAAATCAAATATGTGAGGATTATTAACTATGAAAAAGAGAATAGTACTATCAACCCTACTTCTTGTATTCTCAATGGTCACCACACAATCAAATTGTCGCCTATTTTCAAGAAAAAGAAAAAAACAACCTGAGCAATCAAAAATAACTCAGCAAGATTTAAAGGACAAATATATTTTTATCTCTCTTGAGCTCGTAGCATCTTGTGATCCAATTTTATTAGCAAAAAAAGTAAGTACCTTGGCAAAACTCCTACCATCAAAATTTATCTCAAACGATGTATTAGCTATTGAACGATCAGCAAGTATGGAATCTGTTTATCGTGGAGTAAGCACATTTGCAGATAAAGCACAAGATATTGCAAACGAAGCATACAAAAAAATGTGGGCGAAAACATTTAGAATTAAAAAGAAATCAATTAAAAATAACATTATAGATAGTTATATAAATTCTATCCAGCATATTGCACCGCATAGTAATGACGTGGATAAAATACTTACAAAGCTGCGAGAAAAAAACATTTTCATCAATGATACAACACTCGAACAATATGAAAAAATAAAAGAAAAAATAAGTTTTTTAAACGACGATAATTTTATTGTCTCGTCTATTCCTAACGTTGAAGCACTCATTTCAGAAACTGCTTTTTTTGAGCGAGTCTTAAAATCATTAAGCTTGAAAGCTCAAGATTGCCTCGTCC
>JAUIHA010000028.1 GCA_030432505.1 bacterium
TACACAAGCACAAGAACTTAACATGGCTATTGCTGTTACCTATCTTGGACAAAAAAACAATGAACTCACCAACAATGTTGCGCTGATTGATAAAATAGGAAACATTGTTTTAGATTATGCAAAAGTACACATTTGCGATTTTCCTGAAGGGACAGAAGTTGAAATTGCTGCAGGCAATGAATTCAAAGTTGCAAAAATAGAAGGTTCTCACGGCTCAGTAAACCTTGGCGCAATGATTTGCTTTGATCGTGAATTTCCTGAAAGTGCACGCACACTTATGTTCAAAGGTACTGATATTATTATTGTCCCAAACGCATGCCCAATGAGCAACTGCCCCGTGCTTGGTGATGTTCGCATTGCACAGTTGCGGTCACGCGCGTTTGAAAATATGGTTGGCATTGCACTTACCAATTATCCAGAATCAAAACATGATGGCCACTCTTGCGCTTTTAATGTTGACGGAAAAGAAATTGTTATGGCAAACTCCCAAGAAGAAATTTTGCTTGCAACATTTGATCTAGAACAAATACACCTATGGCGAGAAAAAGAAGTCTGGGGAAAGAAAAACCGCAGACCAACTACCTATCTATTATAAAATCTATAAGGAAATACTATGGCGTTCGAACACAAAATGACATCACTCGATAATTTATTGCTCATTGGGACACAAATGAAAACGGCCAAGCAATGAAAGATATCCCGCAGTTTTTAGATATCTTCTTCAAAGAAAATATGTTTGAAAAAATACCAAACAAAGCTGAACCTGAATTTCTTTACTGCATGTACACTGATTATGACACTCAAGGCAATTATAATTATTTTGTAGGAACAACCGTTACCAACGTTGATACTGTGCCAGCAGGCCTTGTTTCAAAAACAGTACCGGCATCACAGTACGCATTGTTTAAAGAAAATGGTGCATTTTATGAAAAAGTACCTGCTCTTTGGCAACATATTTGGACAACTTCATTTAGCTTTCAGTGGGCAAAAAAGGCTGATTTTGAAAAGTATCACCTATCAACATTTGCAACACAAAGCGGTCCCTTTGAGCTCTACTTGTCAGCTAAATAAATTTTATAGGGTATAGAAAAATACCCTTTTTACTTTTTATTAAAATATAAGTTTCATAGCTACCGAAGACGAAGCAAATCTTTGATAATAATTGCCAAGTACTTTAATGCCAAGTCAAGCAGATGAGCAACAAAGAAAGCAGCTCCGACAGGGAGTAACATAGCACCAATCAAAGCAATAGGAAACGCCACTATTAACGGCATAAATTGCAGTACCATAAGTAAAATGCTCAAAGGGTATAAAAACAAAAGTATCATTGGAATCAAAATAATATTCCCCAAAACAATAAACGATAGGGCAAGTACTAGACCGACAATTATTGGCACCAAAATGGCAATTACAATATTTGATTCATAAGAAACTTTTTTCGGAGAATCGTACAATTCTCCACGAAATAATTGAGCGTAAAAACCCACAAACGATACCAAAATCAGTATCACCGCTAAAAACATCAATAAAGCCATGACCATTGGGCTCATACTAAAAAAAAGGTAATCCTGCATTCCTGAACCTGGGTGACCCCAACTATAACTCATTAGCACTACTCCTATATTTAAAAAGATCAATTAAATCTACCTTATTATTTTACTATTTGAAAAATAATTTTCACCTAGTAAGTTATTATTACAAATAACACCTTCAAATTTAAATAAAATACAAAAAGTACTTTATAATTGGGACAATAACGACGATTTAATTGACTTTTCCTCAAATAACCTCATACTGAAATCAAATAGTTTTTTACTATTCTTTACTTCTCTAAAATAAGTTCATTTTTCATGATATTGAAAAATGCGTTTGCCTAATTCATTTGACGCGATTCAAGACGTTTTCATCCCGAATTAAGACAGACTTGTTGACTAACATCAGAGTGAATAAGTAAAAAGTATTTCGTTGCACGGTGCAACACTTAATATTATTGTTCTTAAGAAAGGAACTAACATGGAAACAGGAACAGTTAAATGGTTCAATACTACTAAAGGTTTTGGCTTCATTCAACCTGATCAAGGTGATAAAGATGTTTTCGTACACATCACAGCTGTAAAACAAGCTGGTCTTGAAACTCTTGAAGATGGTCAAAAAGTAAGCTATGAGCTCTCAACTGAGCGTGGCAAAACTTCAGCAGTAAACCTTCAATTGGTTTAATTGCCTAGACTAAGACACTTTATTAAACGGGCATGGGGGTAATCCATACTATTTGTTGACTATCTCAGTCCCTTTTTATCGAGAAAAAAAATATTATGGAAAACTTTCAGTCCCTAGGGCTCCCAGAGCCTTTGTTGCATTCACTTAAAGTGATGCAATTTGAAAAACCTACTCCCATTCAAGCGCAAACAATACCTTTTGCGCTTGAAGGGAATGACATTCTTGGTTCAGCTCAAACTGGAACCGGAAAAACTGCCGCTTACGGTATTCCTCTTGTCTCATTTCTTCTCACTAATCCCGACAGCAATGCAATTGTTCTTACACCAACACGCGAACTCGCGCTTCAGGTTCTTAAGGCATTAAGGGAAATGATTGGTCGCGAGAGTTACCTACGCGCAACACTTCTTATTGGTGGTGAGCCAATTGACCGCCAACTAAGACAACTTGAAAGAAAACCTCGCGTTATTGTTGGAACTCCAGGACGTATTAACGATCACCTTTCACGCGGTTCACTCAAACTTAACACGACACGCTTTGTAGTTTTTGACGAAACTGACCGTATGCTTGATATGGGTTTCTCAATCCAATTAAAAGAAATTGCACAGTATCTTCCAGCTAAACGTCAGACACTCATGTTCTCAGCAACAATGATGCCTGAAAGTTTGAAGATCGCACAAAGCTACCTCAATAATGCTAAAGAAGTTGCAATTGGTTTAACCAATGAGCCAACTAAGAATGTTGAGCAAGAAATCATACGAACTAAAGATTTTGAAAAGTATGAACGCCTTCTCAATAGACTCGATAAAATAAACACCTCATGCATTATTTTTGTAAAAACAAAAATTGGTGCTGATAAGCTTGCTCGTAAACTTCGTGATAATGACCGCAGAGCAGATGCTATTCACGGTGATCTTCGCCAACGTAAACGTGAACGCGTTATCAAAACATTTAGAGAACGTAAAAACCGTATTCTTGTTGCAACTGATATTGCAGCACGTGGTATTGACGTTCCTCACCTTGAATACGTTATTAACTACGATCTTCCACAATGTCCTGAAGATTATATTCACCGTATTGGTAGAACTGGACGTGCTGGTGCACAAGGTACTGCAATCAGTTTTGTTGGATCACAAGACAACATTAAGTGGAAACGCATTTATCGTCTTATGAATCCTAATGAAAAGTTTGAAGATACAGATTCAGACAACGACAGAAGACGTTCACGTAGCAGACACCCACGTAGAAGAAATGAATCTAGTCGAAGATTCTCTCGAGATAAAAAGTTCTCAGAGAAAAAGGATTATAAACGATCAGGGAAGAAATTCTCTGATGATAAAAAAGACAGCAAGCGACCAGGTAAAAAGTATTCTGATGATAAAAAGAAGCGATTTAAAAAATCCAAAAAATCTTCAGAAAAATCTTTTAGCAAAGATTCAAACAACAAGAAGTCTCGAGATATGAAGCCTAGACGTAAATTGTTTAAGCCAGCTCGCAAGAACAACAACGAATAGTTCACTCGAGAACGCAGAAAAAAAAAGCATCGATGTAAAAATCGGTGCTTTTTTTTAACATATCTGGACTCTTTTCAAAATAAACATATAAGTATAAGTAATCAGTATTCATGGTACATTTGTCGATTAAAACCTGGTGAAGCAAAAATGAAACTATTTAATCATGTACAAATAAAAGTCAAAGACTTTAAGACAAGCCGCACATTCTATGATTCACTCATGAGTGTACTAGGATATAAACGAGTACTTGAGATTGAAAATATTGTCATTGGTTATGGCACAAGCCTTCATGACATGTTTGAAATACGACAAGCAACAAAAAAAGCTATATTATCAGAATCAGTTCATTTAGCTTTTAATGCACCAAATAAAGCAAGCGTTAATGATTTCTATCGTATTGCACTTGAAAACGGTGCAACATGTAACGGCAAACCAGGCTTGAGGCCCGAATATGAAGAAGGATACTACGCAGCATTCGTTATAGATCCTAATGGACATAATATTGAAGCAGTTTTCTCTAAAAATAGTTTAGGTGAACAGTAGCTAGGAATTACGTAGATAATTCCTAGCTATTTTCTTTTTCAAAAATTTCGTCTTTCTTTTGCTCAAATGGACGACCATCATAAAACAATTCAATTCTTGAAATTTGACCATCGTTGAAATCCATCAATGCTGCAGCTCTCAACTTCCCAATTGGCATAGGGAACATAAAATCATACGCGAGCATAACCTGATTTCTATGACTGAATTTTGATCTTATCTCAATTTCTTTTAATATTTTGCTTAAATTCTTTGCTGCAGCAACAACCACATCTCTGCCTGATATCTCAGCAAGCGGGCTAATAAGTACTACATCAGGGTGCAAGCACTCTTGCATCGCATCAAAATTTTTGCTGAGCATATGGGCATAATATTTCTCTGCTATGGCTATATAGCCATTTTTTTCATTATCAGTTGTATTCATGGTTCACCTCTATTATATTATCTAATACCTCTACATTATAAGGACACTGATAGCATAGTATAAGGACCCTGATATGTCAACTACCAAGGAAATGAAGGTTACTGGACTCCTGGGCTATAAGCTTAAATTAACCCAGCATGCGCTGCGTCTGCATATGGATAAGGCGCTCAGGCCACTTAACCTAACAACTCCTCAATACGCCGTTCTGGCACAGCTGGAATTACGACCAGGTATATCCAATGCAGCATTGGCTCGAGCCTCATTCATTACAGCACAAACCATGCATGGAATTGTCTCAAACCTGGAAAAAAGAAAGCTCGTTGAACGAGAAAATGACCCGAAACATGGCAGAATCCTACGTACCAAGCTGACCGAAGAAGGGTCAAAAGTTGTCCAGCAAGCACACAAATTAATTGATAGCGTTGAAGATGACATGACACACACGATGAATAAAGATACGAAAATACTTCTAGAGAAGCTTCTGATGGAATGTTTGGATAATTTGAATGATATTTAAGTGGTGGAGAGAGAGGGATTCGAACCCTCGATACCGGTTTCCCGGTATGACGGTTTTCAAGACCGTTGCTTTCAACCACTCAGCCACCTCTCCACGAGATATTCTTGAGAAAATTTCAACATTATAGCTGCTACCACTGTCTCCGATAAGCTTTGTATTAAAATACGCCATATCGAACGAAAAATGGCGGAGAGAGAGGGATTCGAACCCTCGATCCGGATTTCTCCAGATACTTGCTTAGCAGGCAAGCGCTTTCGACCACTCAGCCACCTCTCCAAGCAATAATTTATGATCAATGGTGCGCCCGAGAGGAGTCGAACCCCTAACCTTCAGATCCGTAGTCTGACGCTCTATCCAATTGAGCTACGGGCGCATAATTTGGAAAATTCTTTTTGGAACAATTCCAATTTCTAAGCTATTATAGACCATATTGAGCAGGTTGTCTCTATTTTTTGCAATTTTTTTGAATTTTTTAAAAAATAATGAAAACAACGATTACTATAGATATAAAAGTGGTTCCACAATCAGGAAAACAAGAGATCTCTACAGACAAATCTGGAACCATCAAATGCCTCCTCAAAAGTCCCCCAGAAAAGGGAAAAGCCAACCGTGAGCTCATCAAGCTCCTAAGCAGAAAGCTCAAACTCCCTCAAGAAAACATCGTCATCATCAAGGGGCAAACCTCTCGAAAAAAAACAATAAAAATTCAAGGCGAAGGACGTCTTGAAGAAATTTTAACCAAACTTGGCATTGAACTTCAGATGAAAATATAACAATGAAAGGACGCTATGCATTCATATCGTTGGAAAGGTATTGATCAGCATGGCACAAAAAAACGCGGCATCACGTATGCTTCCTCTCCGCAAGAACTTGAGCAACATCTGCTTACACAACGCATCGCTCTTCTAGAGTATAAACAACCCTCACCACTCTTTTCCTATTTCACAATACACAAAAATATTCCGCCACAGCTTCTCATTACTTTTTTTGAGCATCTAACAAGCCTGACACAAAGCGGTATAGACCTCCCAACAGCCCTCAATCTTTTTGTGCAACAAACATCACATAAACCATTTAATAATGTCATCAGCAAACTCTCACACACACTGCAACACGGGCAAAGCTTTTCTTATGCTTGCGGCTACTTTCCTGATATTTTTCCTCTTCCTATTAGAAACTTTTTACAAAGTGGAGAGAAAACAGGAGCCATTGATAATGCATTAGCAAAAATTACACAGCACCTTAAAGATGCCCATGCACTAAAAAAAGAGGTTTCTCGTGCCATGACACTTCCAAGTATCACCCTTACCTTTTCAAGTTTAATCATTGTGGGAATCTTTATTTTCATTATTCCACAGTTTGCAGAACTTTTTACGTCAATGGAAAAACCGCTACCACCACTTACTCAAACGGTCTTTTCAATCAGCACGTTTTTGCGACAACAAAACGGTCTGTTCTTTATTGTCAGTCTTTTCTGCATACCACTTGTACTTAAACGCTCACGCAAACTTTCTCTATTCAAAAAATTCACCGACATTGTAGAACTTCACACACCATGGGTATCCTCATGGCATCTGCAAAAAACACGTATCAGTATTTTACAAACTATTGCGCTGCTTCTTCATGCAGGCATACCACTTAAACACACGCTTGAACAAACACTTGAAAGCATTGAAAATAAGTCACTCAAAAAAAAGAATACTGTTTTACTCGATGCTGTTGTGCATGGAGAATCCCTAGAGCAAGGTATGCAACAAGTTGGCAAAAAATATTATCCCGAACATATTGTTTCACTTGTTGCAACAGGCGAACACACCGGAAATTTACCAGACATGCTTGATAAGGCTGTTCACCTAGAAACAAAAAAGTTGCAAAACCAACTCAAACTTTTTACGTCAATTTTGCAACCTATGCTTTTAATCATTGTCGGCTTTTTTATTGCAGGCCTTATGCTGATTATCTACTTACCGATATTTTCTATGGCAAGTTTGTTTTAGTAAAATCTCTAAACCTCTTCAAAAACTACACTCGTAACCATAGAAAAAAGAAATGGGCGAGATTAACTCGCCCAAATAATATAAAAAACAAATAATTCTTTATTGCGGAATGCAGGTAGCATTGGCATCAAGGTAATTCGATACTATAGTTTCCCACAATACCCGGCAGCCAAAGTCCTCTGGTGATGGGAGTAATCCAGTAATGCCTTGAGCAATCTGTAAACACTGATAACGAAACCCATCCCATGCACAGATAAAGGAATCATTCACTTGATCATAAATTACTTCTTCTTGTGACAACCGGTTTGTAACCCAGCTGACTAAATCTTCCCATGGAGTACACAGATACACTACTGTTGCTGCAGTAACACCAAGAACACCAATTAAAATTTTCTTCACAGTACTCTTACTGAGACATCCACCTTGCTCAATTACTTCTTGGGCCTCAGCAATCTCTTTAGCTATCTTTTCAACAAGCTCTTTTGGCTGTTTTATAAATAGATGCCCCTTATCGCTTTCATAAATTTCTAACAAAATGCCCTCTCCCTGAACATTATTCTTTGGATCAGAGATACTATTCCAAAATTCAACAAGCTCTGTGAAAAGATTCTCTTTTGTAACCCCATTCCAAGCAAGGTGATTCTTTTTTATATTGATGTTTTGAGTCATCATTGTAAGAGCATATGTTTGCAAATTAGTACGAGCAAAATTTTTTAAATTATCATTAATATCCTGATCTATATTATATTTCAGTGCCTTATCAAATTTAATTTGCATCCTACTACCTCGTAACATGTAAAGCTTTCCAGCAAAACATTCACCAAAGTTTTGAGCAAGCGCTGCAACTAAAAACAAAAATATTTTTCTTGAAAAGTTCTTCACGAATAACTCCTTATAAATTATCAAAAATTCCAAAACAGAGGGCTTACTCTAAACGAAATTTTCCTTGAGAATCTTGATAAAATGAAACCCAAAATTCCCCAATTTTCCTTTTGTCTTTGAGAATTTCTCTTGCATTGACAAACATATAATTAGTAAAAAGATGGGCAATTCTCTCAAAAAGCTGCTGAATCGTATGTATTTCTTTATCATTAATATCGGTCATAATAACATCTCTATCGTCAGAAATTGTATTATTAAAACCTAAAGAATTGGCATACTGCATTTGAAGAGAAAAAC
>JAUIHA010000029.1 GCA_030432505.1 bacterium
AAGACACTGATTATCATTATGTTTCTGCTGGTGATGGTCGTGTGTGGTGTACTAAGGGCGTCAACGGTGATAACTATAATATTTGGACACGTAGTGGCGTATCTGAAAGCAATCCAACTGGAACTAAATGGAACCAATTGTCTGGCAGTACCCGTGAAGTAGAAGTTGTTCGCGGTGGTCATGGCTTGCTAATTGACAGGAGCTCGCTCCTATGGTTTGTTCCTGCAGGTGAAGGTAAAAATACCAAAGCATGGAAAAAATTAGGCACAGGTTGGCACGATGTTTCTGGGGGCGAAAATGGAGAAATTTGGGGTCTTCAAGAAAAATCGATTACCGAAGTTGAATTAGCACAAATTAAAAACCATGACTTTGTTGAGCTTTACAAAGATGCACTTGTGATGTTTGCGCATGCTGCGTCACGTGCACCAATTGCAGATGAAGCAGAAGAGTTTGCTAACGAGGCTCTTGGTAAGTATGTAAGTGATGCGAAGCCTAAGGAGAGTACTCGTCCTGCAACAGCTCCTGAGCCTTACGATCATCACGAAGTGGTTTTTGCTCAAAAAGGTAAAGATGCTCGAACAAAAAATGGTTGCAACATTTTCTCATTACACTCAGTAAGTAAGCCTGAAAATATTGGGGCACTTGAGTATGGTGAGATCATTGAAATTCGTGCTCATAAAGCTGAAGCAGGTGGTCAAGAAACTGAGCTTTATGAAGATGAAGAACGAATTCTTATTGCAACGCCGCTGACTCGTTGGGCGACAGATCCTACCATTGATGCTGCAAAACAAGCTGAAGCAAAAGAGCAATGGAGAGATACGTTACTTGTAACTCGTGCATTCTTAAAAGCTATTAAAGATAAGCGTTATGAAAAAGCGGCTCACTTTAAACTGGTCAGTCCTGAAGGCAAAACTGGTGCAGTTACAGAAGGTGATGTTTTTCACCTTGTAAGTGTTGCGCATGGTGATGAATTCAGACTTTGGACGCATGAAAACTATCGTACAACATGGGAAGTGAGCGAACTTCTTGCGGTCAAGGGTGACCCTTGGGGTGGAGAAAAACGCTTTAATGCAAACAGTAAAATGCACTTCCAAATAGTTCGCGAATCTTCTCTTGATGCTAAAGGAATCGAAGAGTTCAAAGATTCTAAGGGCGATAAGGAAGCATATGTTGAGAAGCGTCAGGCGCGAATTATTGAAGAGAAGGCGAAGGAACTTGCTGAAATAGCTGCACTTGAAGGTAAAGAAAAGCAAGAAAAACTGAAAGAAGAATGGGCTAAGTATCAAGAGGCTCGTAAAGCGTTTACGCAAGAGAAACAACGCTTACAAAAAGAGAGACGCAGATTTAAAAATAGAAAACGCAGAAAAAAAGTAAAGAAAGGTAAAAAACGCAAAAAGCGTAAAAAACGTAGAAAGAAGGCAATAAGCCGCTTCTAGTTTGCAAAATTTAATGTGAGGTTTACGGGGCTGTCTGAAAAGGCAGCCCTTTTTTGTTCTCACGAATAAACTTGACCTGTTGTTATGGCAAAGTGGTATAGTGGACCAAGATTATTGAATAATTCTCGTTGGAAAATTCTTAAAGGAGAGAGATGAGAGTTGCGAAACGTAGTATAAAATTTTTATTATTGATGTCTTTAGTGGCAGTTTTTTTTTCGCAGACAGCAATAGCGTTTATCAATGGTGATCAGACGGTAACATATGGTAGTGTCATTCGTTTGCGCCATAAGAAAAGTAATCGTAGACTTGAATCAAAAAGTGAGGTTTACCCACATTGGCGTACACGTGGTCGCGTTGCGGTGTATGTTACGGGGCAACAAGGTGAATGGCAATACTGGGTAATTAAGGGGCCACATAGTGGTGATCGTTGGAATTGTCAGCTTGGTCAGCCGGTAAAAAAAGGAGACCAAATTCGTTTAGAAAACCTTAAAAAGAAAGAGAATCTTCATAGCTGGGGACTACAAAGTTATCCGCCAGAACATTATACGGTGATACCTAACGGAAAAAATGGTATTGGAGATTACAATGACTCATGGCGAGTAAAATGGGTTTCTGATGGTTCTCGTGGTGTCGTGCTCAATGGATCAGCTATCACATTACAGCACGTTCGGCATGGTCGCTTTCTCCATTCAGGTATTCACTGGTTTAAAGATGAAGGACGTTTTGAAGTAACAGCTTATACAAAACAAGATGAAAACTCTCATTGGGTTGTAGAACTTGTACACAGTCCTGCACAAAACAATATTACAAAAGATGCATGGCAGGCAGATCGAGGTTCCGTTCTTGAGTACAATAAGCCAATTTGGATAGATCCAGTAAGTACTGGTGATGAAAATTTTCAAGCAAGTCCGCCTAAAGGTGTGTCTAAAAAACCTGGTCATGAATTAGAGCTTTATTGGAACAATCGACGTCTTTGGACACATGATGGTAGTAGACATGATGAGAAAAGAACCCATAAAGAGCCGCATCGTCATGAGGAGTTGCTTGGTGGTCCGTGGTCTGACGGTCGTTGTAAAGGACAATCAAGTTGGTTTATGATCCAAAATGTTGATAATCCATCACAACAAGGTGCTGTTCAGTATGGTCAGAAAATTAAGATTCTTTCACTTGCTCGGTCTAATAGATTATTGAGCCCGTTTAAAACATGGTGGTCATTTCGTCCAAGTAGATGGGGTGCAGCGCATGATGAAATTGTTGTGTCGCATCCAGATCTTGGGTCGGTGAAAACAAATCAAGGTCATTTTGTTATTGAGGCAGTTATGCCGGGTGTTGGTGGGAATATTCACCAGCATGATGTTGTACAAATAAGAAATTTAGCTCGCAATAAGCGTGTGCTGTGGTTACATCTTGATAGCCGTTTTGGTAGTGGTCATAGTGAAATTTTGGGTAACAATAATGATGATCCATGGGCGGTAAAACACTGGCCAAAAAATCATCGTAACAATATTTGGCATCGATTTCGTTTTCACCATGTCCGTAAAGACTGGGTTCCTTCATGGGCGCAGGCGGATTATGACAAAGTCGGTGAAGAAATAGCGGAATTTTTAGGGCTTGAGCTAGCAAAGAGAAAAGCAGAAGAAGAGGCTAAGCGTCGTCAAGAGGCTGAAGCTCGCCGTAAAAAAGCTGAAGAGGAAGTACGCAAGCTTAAGCAAGAACTTCAACGAACAAAAGATGATGAGAAGCGTAAACTTCAAGAGGCTGAAGCGCTTCGTAAACGCCTTGTTGCAGAAGCTGCACGACGTGGTCCAGCAGAGAAAGCAAAAGTGCAAAAAGAAATGGACGAATATGTTAACAATGTTCAAAACCAAATAGATAAAGATCAATCAGATGCACTCAAAGCGCTACAAGAGTCGATGAAAAAAATGCAAGAAGATAACGCGAAAAAGGTTCTTGCACTTCAGCAACAGCTGCTTGATGTACAAGAACGTATGTCAATGCCAATTGGTTTTGTAAAAGTGCAGGGTGCTGCTAGCCAAGTTGCGCTAGGCAGAAAGAAAGTTTTGATTGGTGAAAAGCGCGTTGCGACACCATTTGCATGGGGTATTGATACTGCAGGAAAACTGATGCAATGGAATCCTCAGGCGCAGTTTCAAAATCCGTGGTACGTACATGAAGCGGTTGATGAAGATGATAGTCCTATTGATAAGTTTAAGTCAGTTGCAATTGGAAACGATGGTGCAACGTATGCAGTTGCAGCAGATGGACAAGTATACCGTTACAACTGGCCAGGAGAAGATCAAACTCCAGAGCCTCGTAAGGTAAGAAGAAAACGTAAGAAGCGTAAAAAACGTAGAAAGCGTAGACGTCGAAGAAAGAGAAAAAAAAGAAGACGTAAAAAAAGACGTCGTACAAAGCGTGCAGCTAAACGGTAGGGGGAGATGATGATAAAGAAAAAGATAACAGCAAGTTTTTTATGTGCATTACTTATTTCACCGGCATTTCTTATAAGTGAAGAAGGTGCAAAAAAGAAAAAAGCCGTACAATGGAAACCTCAGCCAGTACCTGAAGATGTTGAAGTTGGAAACTGGACGCCGATTACTGATGAAGATCAAGCTGATTTGCAGTTTAAAAAGATATCAGTTGGTACAAAAAATCACGTGTGGGGAGTGAGTACCGATGATGTTATCTATAAGCTTCTTGGAAGTCGCTGGATTGAAAAAGGCGAGGGAATTGATGTTGCTGTTGGGCGTGATGGAACAGTGATTTCAATTGATGCAGAGTACAATGTTTTTAAGTTTGAGCGTGGAGAGTGGGAACCGTTTGCTGGTGTTAAGCTTACACAGGTGAGTGTTGGTGGTGATGGTCTTATGTGGGGGACCTACAAACAAGGGGAAGAGTTCTACTCATATCGTTTTGTTAATGGTGTATGGCAGCCGGTACAAAATCAAAAAGGAGAAGCGGGCTCTGGCTTCAAGCATGTTTCTGTTAATGCACAGGGAATAGTTTTTGCCATTGATGATGAGGGCAATATTCATCGTCGAGACATAGACCGGGTTAAAAAAGCCCGAAAACGTAGAAGACGCAAAAAACGTAAGAAGAAGAGAAAGAGAAGAAGACCTAAAATTATTTCTAGATTCTAACCAGAAAAGGGCTCAAGTGAGCCCTTTTTTAATATAAGCAAAATTAAATTCTATCTTCTGTGTTTGTTTGTTTTGGGTGATGAAAACATGAGCTAGCTGAGCACTCTTAGGAATACTATTTTTACCATCAACTATTGTTGCCCGATAGAGGTAATAGGGGCGAGATTCTCTTTCATTGCAACGCAGAATAATGCCTAAAATTTCATCTCTGACTGAAGGGGACTTTTTCTTTGTTAGGGCAAAATTATAACCAAAGAATAGTTGGAGAGTTTTATAACTTTTCTTTTCATTGTTGCTCATATCATAAAAAGATAGGCAAATAATTACTTCAGGAAGCTTACTGTTATGCTGTATTCGCTTATAAGAAGTGCCATAATGAAGGGCGTATTCAAGTATTTTGGGATGTAAATTCCTACAAATTCTAGATGCTCGCTCACTATAGTCGATAATATTTGCAAGGGTATAGTGCTGCATAAAAAAAGCATTATTAGCTCTGTCTGGGTTTGGAAGTTCAAAGTAATAGCCATTTCTTTGGACAACGGGGAGTTGGCATATCACTGAGTAACATGTTGTTATCAATAAGCATTGGAATAAGAAGCAAAATTTTTTCACAGATGGTCGCTTTTTAAAGGTGTTAATTTATAAGGATAGCTATTTTGATAAATTTTTTCTTATTCGTCAAAACTTACTGGTGAATAACAAATTTTGAGCTATTTGTTGTTGTATTCATGATAGTTTTCAGCAGTTGTGAAAGTTCATTAAATGAGCGTGATTTTAAGAAAATGTGTCGAATTTCAATTTTTTGAATTTTATGAACCACTGGATGTGCTGGTCCAAGTAGGGTAATTGAAAGTTTTTCTTGCGCTATTATATCAAACATTTTTTCTGCAATCTCTTGTGCTTCTCGCTCGACGACATCAGCGTCTTTATGACGAATCTCAAGACATAAAAGCCGACAAAAGGGCGGATACAATATTTCTTTGCGGTCGTTGAATTCTGCTTTGGCAAAAGAAAGATAAGAAGTTTCGTTGATGTAGTTGAAGATTTTATGGTCTTGCATAATTTGCATAACTACCTTGCTGTTTTCGCTGCTTCTTCCTGCGCGTCCTGCAACTTGTATGAGCTCTTGAAGTGTTGTTTCTCCTGCATTATATTGTGGAAGATGAAGAGAAAGATCACCCCATAAAATACCGACAAGTGTTACATTAGGAAAGTGATACCCTTTGGTGATTGTTTTGGTGCCAACCAGAATATCAAGGTTTCCTTGACTAAACTGTTTGACGGTATCCTGCCAATTACGTTTCTTTTTTGTTGAATCAAGGTCTGCTCGTTCTATACGTGCAGAAGGGAAACGTTTTTGTAAAATTTGTACAAGCTGTTGAGTACCAATTCCTTTTTTGAGAAGTTTCTTTTCGTCTGCTTTGCAGCCAGGGCAGTTTGATGGGAGCAATGTTTCATAGTCGCAGTAGTGACATCGTAAATTATTTTTATCATGCAGGGTCAGGCTTACCGAGCAATTTGAGCATTCAAAGGTGTAGCCACATTCTTTGCATTGCACAAAAAAGCTGTAGCCACGTCTATTAAGATAAATAATCGCCTGTTTGCCTTGAGAAAGGCATGTAGTGATTTCTTCTTCAAGTTCTTGTGATAGCCAAAAATTTCTTTTTTTTCTTCTTGTTTTGTCAGTTAAGAGAACCGTTTGTATTTCAGGGAAGGTACCAGAAAAACGTTTTTTAAGCTGATAAAACTTCCATGTCTTTGCTGATACGTTATAAAGAGATGTGAGTGATGGTGTTGCAGAACCAAGAACAATTGGAATGTTGTACAGGTGAGCACGCCATAATGCTGCTTGCTTGCTATTAATTTTTGGGTGCTTTTTTTCTTGAAAGCCGGCTTCATGTTCTTCATCAATGATGATGAGCCCAAGGTTTGGAATAGGAAGAAGTACTGGAAGATGCACGCCAATAATCAAGCAGGGCTTTTGTGCTACAAGTGATTGCCACATACTTCTTTTCTCTTTTGCTTTACTCAACGAATGAAAACTGAAGGTTGCAACGTGAGGCATCTGTTGTTTAAACAAATATTCAAATTGCATGCTCAGTGAAACCTCAGGAAGAAGAAATAACACTGTTTTATTTTGTTTAAGGGTTCTGTTAATTAAGCTTTTATAGACTTCTGTTTTTCCTGATCCGGTGACGCCGTGCAGTAAACATGTTTGATAGTGTGAGTTATCAATATGCTTTTGAATAGACTGAACAATGGCGTCTTGTTCTTGAGTAAGTGTTACGTTTTTTTTCGATACTTTTTTAAGTGGGTTTTCAAGCTCTTCTTCCATCTTATCTTTTTTGTACAAAAAAGATTGAATTCGGCGATATAAGCTTTGTGGCTTGATAAAATAAAACTTAGCAAGTTTATCTATATAGTTTGCATAATGTTTATCTTGTGGGAGGATCTGTACTTGCAATAATTCCTTTATTTCAAACTTAGGAGGGCTTTGAAGAGTTGGAAATTGTTTTATAACGAGAGCTGACACTTTGGTGTTTCTGAGTGGAACTTTTACAATACTCCCAATAAGTTGGCGAGAACTAAAGCTTTTGGGCACTTTGTACAGAAGGCTTTTGTCAAGGCCTTTGAGGAGTTGGACTTCAACAAACATTACTTGATATCTTCACGAGAAATATAACGTGGTGAATGAATGATGATATCTATTTTACTGAAAGGAAGAGGAACCTTAAATTGATCCCAACTCTTTTTAAAGGTATAACTTGTGTATGGTTTGCATTCTACAAAGATAATTGGAACTTGAGTTTTTGCCGCAAGATATTCAATTCCTTTTTGTAGTTTTTTCGCAGGACCACGTGATCCATCACCAACAATACAAAGTTGTTTATGTGTTTTTAATGTTCTAATACTTTGTTTTAAAAGCGATACAGGTGATTTATGTGAGGAGCCATAAAGAACATTAAACCCTAACTTTCCACATATATAGCCTGCTATTTTTCCATCCTTACTTGGGCTTACAACGCAGGAGCCACGAAGTTTTTTACTGAAGAAAAAGTACATTCCAGAAAGAATATGCTGATGCCAAAAGTAGTATATTCCTTTTTCGTGTTGCATATCTTCAAGAGAGATATCTTGTGAAATAACTCGTACTCGATAGGTAAAAAACAGGACTCTCAGAAATACATAGAGTGTTCGTTTGAACAACCAAGATACTATATCGCTTTTTTTGAAAGAGTGGGTAAAGGTTTTTTTAAAGGCGTTTTTTAGCATTATACTCTCTTCTGATTATACAAGAAAGAAAGAAAAATTATTTCAAAATATAGTAATTTTATACGGGGGTATGATTTACTCTGTTTAAGTGGTCATTAGTATAACATCATGGGATAGAAATGGTATCAAAAAAAGACCTTTAGGCATTATTTTTAGGCTATTTTCACAA